>NZ_JRMU01000011.1:0-165386 GCF_000758775.1 Actinomyces sp. S4-C9
AATCGTTTTTTCTCACCATTTGGTCTCAGTCACGAGCCCAAACATTTCGAGAAAACCACGAAAGGCGTTGAAAAAGGTTCCGTTTCAACTACTTGCTTCGTTGTGGAACCGAGAATCTACTCTAGTAGGTTTCGAACCCCTTGTCAACTGACTTTTTGTGATCCGCACTACCTCGTAGTTCATCCAATCGGATCGCTCCGATCAGGACCGAAACCAAATTAGTCACGTCACTCATCTAGAATCAAATTTCCAGCGCGTGACTTGGCGCACCTAGAACTATTTCGCCAATACCCCGACAAACGGGGGGGATTCCTGTTCAGGAATCCCCCCCTACGGTCAGCCGCTAACGCAGAAGCTAGCGACCTCCTCGCAAATTTTAAATACGCTCCATGATCAGTTCACGAACACGCTTCGCATCGGCTTGGCCTCGCGTGGCCTTCATAATCGGGCCCATCAATGCTCCGATAGCGGCCATCTTGCCGCCGCGGATCTTATCCACGACATCTGGGTTATCAGCCATCGCGGCCTCCACAGCGGCGATCAGAGGACCATCGTCAGAGACCACAGCCAAGCCGCGGGAATCCACAACCTCAGCAGGATCTCCCTCGCCAGCCAGGACACCCTCAAGCACCTGGCGGGCAAGCTTGTCGTTAATCTTGCCGTCATCAACCAACGTCTGAAGTTCGGCCACTTGAGCCGGAGTCACCGCGAGCTCCTCGAGCTCAACCTCCGCCTCGCGCGCAACGCGGGACAGCTCTCCCATCCACCACTTACGAGCCGCAGCGGAGGAGGCGCCTGCCGACACCGTATCCTCAATCAAATCGATAGCGCCGGCGTTCACCACGTCGCGCATCTCCAGCTCAGAGAAGCCCCACTCGTCGCGCAACCTGCGGCGGCGCACTGCCGGGAGCTCCGGAAGCCCGCCACGCAAGCGCTCAACCCACTCCGGGCTAGCCACAATCGGACCCAAATCCGGATCCGGGAAGTAACGGTAATCCTCCGCATCCGACTTATCGCGGCCCGCCGACGTCGTACCATCCTCCGCATGGAAGTGACGCGTCTGCTGTACTACCTCGCCGCCATCAGCGAGAACCTGCGCCTGGCGAGAGATCTCATAACGCACAGCCTTCTCAATACCGCGGAACGTGTTCACATTCTTCGTCTCAGTGCGCGTACCAAGCGGCGAGTCCGGGGTCTCGCGAAGCGATACGTTCACATCAGCACGCAAATTACCGCGCTCCATACGAGCCTCAGAAACTCCAAGCGCCCTCGCGATATCACGCAACGCCTGCACGTACTTCGATGCGATCTCCGGAGCGCGAGCACCCGCCCCCTCGATCGGCTTCGTCACGATCTCAATCAGAGGCACCGACGAACGGTTAAAGTCCACCAGCGAATACGCCGCACCCTGAATGCGCCCATCCTCTGAACCAATATGCGTGTTCTTACCAGCGTCCTCCTCTACGTGAGCACGCTCAATCTCAACTCGGAACGTATCGCCATCATCCAGCTCAACATCCACCCAGCCGTTATGCGCAATCGCAACCGCAGCCTGCGAAATCTGGTAAGCCTTCGCCAAATCCGGGTAGAAGTAATGCTTACGAGCGAACCGGCTAACCTCAGAAATCTCACAATTCAAAGCAAGACCTAGGCGGATAGCCCACTCAATCGCAGTCTTATTAATCGTCGGCAAAGCGCCCGGCAAACCAATCGAAGCCGGCGCAATATTCGTGTTCGGATCGCCACCAAACTCATTCGGCGATTGGTCAAACATCTTCGTCTTCGTACCCAGCTCGACGTGAACCTCAAGACCCAAAACCGGGTCAAACTTCTCCACAGCCTCGCTGTACTTCATCAACTTATCCATGACCTAACGATCCTCTCCCTCGCGCGCTACGCCGTCCGCGCCCTCAATCATCGGGTTCTTATGTGCCACATCCTCCTGCGACTCAACCACAGCTGCCACGCGGTACATCACATCGTCACCGCGTACCGGGCCAGTCACCTGGAAACCAACCGGAAGGCCATGAGCAACACCAGACGGAACCGACATCGCCGGCATACCACCCAAGTTCGCAGGCGTAGTCGTAATATCACTCAAATACATGAGCGTCGGGTCATCCATCTTCTCGCCAAGCTTAAATGCCGTGGTCGGCGAAGTTGGTGACACAATCACGTCAACAGACTCGAACGCCTCCATCAACTCCTCCTGCAGGAGCGTACGCACGCGCATCGCCTGCACAAAATACTTATCGAAGAAACCCTTCGACAGCATTCGCGTACCAAAAATGATGCGACGCTTCACTTCAGAGCCAAAGCCCTCACCGCGGCTAGCCGCAATCAGACGCTCCGATGTAACCGGAGGCTCTGGCTCGGCGCGCAAGCCGTAACGAACGCCGTCAAACTTAGCGAGGTTCGACGACGCCTCCGCCGGCATAATCACGTAGTACGCATCCAAAGCAATGCCAAGGAGTGGCAGATCAAGCTCCACAACCCGCGCGCCCTTGCCCTTCAAGAACTCGAGCGTGGACTCAAAGCTTGCCACCACGTCGTCCTCATACGCATCACCAGACAGCTGCTTAACCACGCCAAGCTTCACGCCTTCCAACGGGCGTTCCCCTGCCTTCGCAGGCTCCAGGGCGGCCTCTTCCATCGACGGCCATGCATAATCCAACGACACCGCATCGCGATCATCAAAACCATCAATAACATCCTGCAACGCCGCGGCATCTGCCACCGTGCGCGCCACCGGACCCGCTTGATCCAGCGAAGACCCGAGAGCAATAATGCCCTGACGTGACACCGCACCATACGTTGGCTTCACACCAACCGTTCCCGTCATCGCAGCAGGCTGGCGGATCGAACCACCCGTATCCGAACCAATCGCAAGCGGCACCATAAACGCCGCCACCGCAGCCGCCGAACCGCCACCGGAACCACCCGGAATGCGCTCCAAATCCCACGGATTATGAGTTGGCCCAAAAGCCGAATGCTCGGTTGAGCTACCCATCGCGAACTCATCCATATTCGTCTTGCCCACGATAGGGAGCTTCGCGGCCTTAATCTTCTCGACAATCGTCGCATCATACGGAGGGACCCAGCCCTCGAGCATCCTCGACGCAGCCGTCGTCGGCACACCCCGAGTCACAACATTATCCTTCAGAGCAATCGGCACACCCGCCAGCGGATGCAACTGCTCACCAGCCGCGCGAGCCTCATCCACCTCACGCGCCGTCTTAAGCGCACCCTCCTCGTCAACAAACAGGAAAGCATTCACCACCGGATCAACCTCAGCAATACGATCCAGCATCGCGCGAGTCACCTCAACCGACGAAACCTCGCCCTCACGCAACATCTGTGCAAGCTCTAGCGCCGAGCGGAAAACCAAATCAGACTTCGCCATAATTACTCCTCACCCAAAATCTGCGGAACCTGGAACATGCCATCCTCAGCCGCAGGCGCCTGCGCCAAAACCTCTTCACGATCCAGCGTCTGACCAACCTCGTCATCACGCCACACGTTCACCAAAGGAATCGGATTAACCGTCTCCGCAACCCCCTGCGTCTCCCACGCTGCGAGGCGCTCCAAACGCTCCTCCAACGCACCAAGATCTCGAGCAAACCCGGCGGTCTCCTCATCGGTCAGGACAATATGAGCCACTTTTGCAATGCGGGCGACTTCTTCCCTAGAAATATTCGACATGCACCCAGTATAAAACCCCCAAAAACACGGACGCGAAACATGTCCAAAAAAAGCCCCAACCAGAGCAGAAACGGCGAGATGGTGGGGAAAACACGATTCAGCCCCAAAGCGGCAGAACTAACCCCACTTTTTGCCAGTTTCCCTCACGGACGCGGCTAACCACACCGCCTCACACAGTATTCAGACCCAAAGCGACAGAACTAACCCTACTTTTTGCCAGTTTCCCTCACGGATGCGGCTAACCACACCGCCTCACACAGTATTCAGACCCAAAGCGGCAAAACTAACCCCACTTTTTGCCAGTTTCCCTCACGGACGCGAATTGGGTAGCGGTTTGGGTAGCAGTTTGGTCGGGCACGTGGTGGGAGCGCAGCGAGTGCAGCAGTTTGGGTCGGGCACGTAGATAAGCAGTTACTTGATGCGGCGAGCCGCGCCAGCCTCAGCCCTGCATTAGAGTGAGGGGCATGAGGAAACGCGGGAAAAACCTATTCAATGCGCGCCAAGCACTACGAGTCGCCAAAATTGCCGGCATCACCACCGTAAGCGCTCAAATCGCGGCGGCCATCACGCTCACAGCCGTCGACGAAGTCCGCAAACGTCGTGCCCCCGGAGGCGGTGGATTCCCCGCCCTCCCCCCGCTAGACACAAACCTAGGCGACAACACCATCCGCACATACACGGAAGGTAGCTCCCTATACTCCGACATGCTCGAAGCGATCGAGAACGCCACTGACTACATCTACTTCGAAACCTTCATCTGGAAATCAGACAAAGTCGGCCAGCGCTTCAAACAAGCACTCATCCGCGCCGCACACCGAGGCGTACAAGTCTTCTGCGCCTTCGACGGCTTCGGCAACCTCGTAGTCAACCCCGCCTTCAAGCGCTTCCCTAAACACCCCAACCTGCACGTCATCATCCTGCCCGCCATCCGCTCCGGCGTAATCACCCTCAACCCGCGAAAAACCGGACGCGACCACCGAAAGGTCCTCGTCACTGACGGCAAAATCGGGTTCGTTGGCGGCTACAACATAGGTACGCTCTACAAAACAGAATGGCGAGACACCCACGTTCGCATCCAAGGGCCAGCCGTTTGGGAACTCGAAATGGCATTCGTTGACTACTGGAACGCGAAACGCTGGAACCACATGCCCAAACTCCCCGACCAAGGAGCACGCGCGTGGAACTCCTCCATCTACGCGGCTCTCAATCAGCCAAACAAGATGCTCTTCCCTATCCGCGGCCTCTACATCGACGCCCTCGAACGCGCCAACGATCACGCATTCATCACATCCGCATACTTCATCCCCGACCGCGAAATCTTTGCCTCTCTAGTTGACGCAGCGAAGCGTGGAGTCAAAGTCAAAGTACTCGTACCCCAACGCTCAAACCACGTGGTTGCAGACTGGATCTCACGCGCATACTACGATGACCTCATAAGTGCCGGAATTGAAATCTGGCAATACGAACACGCCATGATCCACGCCAAAACCGCAACCGTTGACGGACGCTGGTCAACGGTTGGCACCGCAAACATCGACCGACTCTCAATGTTTGGGAACTACGAAATCAACATCCAAACCTGGTCCGAAGAACACGCGGCGCAAATGGAAAAAATCTTCGAAAACGACCTCAGTACCTCATCTCAACTTCGCGAGGAAGAGTGGCGCGCCCGATCCATGCTCAAGCGGGGCGTTGAACAACTCCTCAAGCCGCTGGGCGTACTCATGTAAACCCTGTCTCAATCCGTCCGAATCTAGCTAGCTCAAGCCAGAGACGAGGAAGACCAAACAAAGACGAAGGGCCCAACCAACTGGTTGGGCCCTTCCTCAAAAGCGGAAACTACTAGCTAGCGCGGCGCACACGAGCGCGGCGACGCTTCAACGTGCGGCGTTCATCCTCACTCATGCCACCCCAAACACCGGCATCCTGGTTATTCTCCAGCGCCCACTGCAAGCACACCTGCTGCACCTCACAAGTAGCACAAACTTGCTTTGCCTCTGCCGCCTGCGCAATTGCGGGACCAGTGTTACCGATCGGGAAGAACAGTTCCGGGTCAACACTTAGACACGCCGCGCGACTACGCCAATCCATCAATACTCCTAAAGAGCGACAACGCAGGCAAAACCCGCGAACACAACAACATTCCAATGACGCTCTTTAGTCTCACCCACTGGGCAAAGTTACACAAGGGTTATGGAAACGTTTCACACTTTAGAACCGTGTGCAAATAGTCACGTTAACGCGCCGGCGCCCCGATTCTGTACCACACCTCACAGCAACCAGCCCAGTACGCAGCATCCTCCGCCGCGCCGAGCTTCACGAACAGAGGTAGCGAAACGGTGCGTAGAACGTGCCGGGGAAGTTTGCCCACCACCGAAACCTCGCTCCTTTCCGGCTGGTATCCGCCAGCAAGCAAGACAGTCTCGGTTACCTCCACTACCTCACGGCCATTTCTCGCCGCATCTACGAGAATCTGACTTTTCAAATCAGACGGAAACTCACCCACCAGCCATACACGCTCACTTGAGTTTCCCCCGCATGCCACGAGCGCCTTACTTCCAGTCGAGAGAACGCCGTCCTGCACTAGGGCCAATAGGCCTTCTGCCGGGTTGATTGGCCGCGCTACCTCCACTAGGGCGGCGCCTTCAGAATCAACAATGCTAACCGCGGCGCCCTCAAACCTGCCCCATGGGTGAGCGATCAACCCCTTGGCTCCAGTCCGCACCAGCCCCATACCTCGAGCCTGCTGTGCAGTAACCTTTACGAGACTTCGCCGCCACGTCCTCACCAATGAATAATCGTCAGCGCTAACCCCCGCCACAACCCCTGCTGCACGTCCCATCCACTCACGCAACCACTCTTGACCTTGAGCAAAGCCCGAGCCGTCAATGGCGCGCAGCAACGCACCTAAATCCTCAACCACCACGGGAACTCGCTTCCGCGCGGCGAAATCCATCTGATGGAGCGCTTCAAACACCTGCCTCTGCTTGGCCGGAATATATAGAGCCCCGCACGTACTTGCTATCTTTTCTAACAGCTCCCCCTCGTCCGCAACGACCGCGACTTTCTCCTCCTCCAGCCGCAGCGGCCGATATGTTCTGCCCGCAACGTCATCCAGCCACCCAATAATCGGACCACCTTCATCACCGATACCTGGCGGGTCGGCCTCGCGCGCCAAATCTGCACTAAAACCTGGTGAAACCAGCTCGGGAAGCGAGGGCCGCCAAAGCGCAGGCACCTCGCCCTCGCTGACGGTTTCTTGAAGCGCCCCCAAGTTTGATTCCAGATGCGAGAAGTAAGCCCACTGCACCTCTTTCATGGAACCAGCGTCAACCACTGCGCGGCCCGGCACTCGCGGCAGTTCGGAGGCTGCGCCGCTTGCCACCATCTCGAGGGAATCAGCCACGCTTGCCGTACGCAAACAGACGCGAAGAGTCAGATTTGCACGCATCGACGGAGTAACCACACCGCCCGGACTTTGCGTTGCCGCAATCAAATGCATGCCCAGAGACCGCCCTCGAGCCGCCAAATCAACCAGGCTCTCAAGCGTCTCCGGATGCGTCCTAATCATCGCGCGAAACTCATCAATAACGCACACAATACGCGCCGGACAATCATCCGGGCTTCGTTGCTCCCACTGGTCAACACTTACGAAGTCTCGCGCCGCAAGAGCTTCCTCTCGCTCCCGAAGTTCCGCGCCTAACCCAGCTATTGCCCTCTCCGTGTCATCTGGAGCCAGGTCTGTGAGAAGCTGTTCAGCGTGAGGGAGTTGCGCTAGATCGCGGAATGCCGCTCCTCCCTTGTAGTCGATCAATACAAGCCGTAACTTCGACGGATCCTTCTTCCGGCACATTTGCAATATCCACGTGCGAAGCGCCTCTGATTTTCCCGACCCTGTTGTTCCAGCTACGAGGGCGTGGGGACCATCTTTCACCAAGTCCAAGAACTCTGTTCCAGTCTCGCTGTTTCCGATCGGAACCGACAGATCTGGCCCAGCCATCGGCACTGGCAAATCTTCAACGAGCACGCGAGGCGGTATGTGCACCTCAGATACCCCCTCGCCAACTGGTAGCACCGGACGCAGCGGAACACCCGGTGGGCATTCGACGCGGTGGTCTGCCACGTGTTCCGAGGCGTTCAAAACCGTGAGCAGTGCCGCTCCTTCCTCGTCCCGCAACACGTTTGGGGATTGCCTAAGGACCCGGGCGTCAATGCCACTTTCGCGCGCGTATACGAGTGCTTGAGACAGCACCCACGTAGCCCAACCTTTCGCATCTGACAAAGCGAGCGACTCGCCTACACGAACCGAAACCACCGAGCCCGGCGAGAAGCGTACCCTTCCCAGCACGTACCCAGCCCTTTTTGGCAAGGGAAAACTGCACCGCGTCCATGTTGGTGCCGCAGAAAGATCTATTTCCACCTCCTTCGAGTTACGCCAAGAAGGCGCCTTTTCTGAGGATGAAGTTGCCGCGCCGGCTTTCCCACGCGCAGGCATTGAAAGGCCGTACAAAATACCCCAACGACACCCGGGTTTGCGCCGGCTTCGCAACGCCAGCACACCGTAGCTGATTGCGAGTGCCATCAAGAAAACAACAGTGACGGCTACCTGCCATCCCAACAGGCGACCTATCAGCCAGATCAACGACAGCATTGGTAGTAGCAGGAGCAACCCGCGTTTATTCATTGGCCGCGCTCCGCCCCATTCGAGCGCCTTCTGCAAGTTCATTGTCGAAGGGCGCGAGCGAACCTGCCACAGGTTTCCTCCCACGCAGAAAATCCGACCAGGGGCTACCTTTGCCGAAGCTTCATCAACCTGAGCTCTGCGAAGTGTCCTCGTCATTGAACGCAACAAGACCCACGACCGCGCAAACCCTGGCAATATTGCTGCTTTTCTACCGACCGCAAAACCGTTCGCGGAACCCAGATCTCGCAACGCCACCTCAAACCCACCACGACTGTAAATGCCTTTCACCTGCAAGTGCCTGCGCGAAGTTAACGGGTCTTTCACCTGTACATCCCCATTTCTGCCCATAATCACCGGCTTGGAAGTCACGGGGAACCCTAAACCAGCGTCAGGACCGGCAATGCAAAGCACATGAAGCGGGGAAAAGAGCAGATCATTCACGCTTACACTCAAGCCTGCGCTAACGGCCAAGGCCAGAAGGTTCTTCACAGCTGGGGAAACTGCTTCACTTCATTCGCCTGTGGATAAGGGATGAGTGGTTACCGGTTTATATGTCCGTGGTTTGAGGTAAGAATTAGGGCATGACTGAAAGCACGTTGGAACTACTGAGCGGCCGCGACGAATCCGGCGAGTTCTCGCAGAAAACCCCGAAAACCACAAGTGAAGGCGGGGCGCCCAGTGAGCGTGCCCGCGAGCGGTGGGGTGAGCTCGTAGAGATTATTGAGCAGGCGCGTGGATCGTACTACCAGGAAGACTCCCCCATACTCGCCGACGCTGAATACGACGCGCTGTACCGCGAGTTGGAGGATCTTGAGCGGCAGTATCCGTCTCTTCAAACTCAAGATTCTCCTACCCAATCGGTTGGCGGCTTTGCATCCGATGCTTTCAGCAAGGTCACTCACGAGATACCGATGCTCTCTTTGGATGACGTGTTCTCTGTAGAAGAAGCCCACGCGTGGATGGACCGTTGTATGAATGCACTGGGCGTGCAAACCATGCCAATGACCGCAGAGGTTAAAGTAGACGGCCTTGCCGTTTCAATCCTCTACGTGAATGGCAAGCTACAACGCGCGGCAACCCGTGGTAACGGAAGCGTTGGTGAGGATGTCACCGCGAACGTCCTCACCATTAAGAACGTGCCAGCCCAGCTCAGTGGCGAAAACGTGCCCGAGCGGGTGGAGGTGCGCGGGGAAATTTTTTTCCCCACCAAGGACTTCGAGGAATACAACAGCGCGCGAGCCGAGGCCGGACTTAAACAGTTTGTTAATGCACGCAATGCCGCCGCCGGATCGCTTCGTCAAAAAGATGCTGCTGAAACCGCGAAGAGGCCTCTTGCCATGGTGTGTCACGGTATAGGCGTTTTTGAGGGCGCGCAACGCATCCCGCAGTCCCAGCACGAGTGGTATGAGCTCATCGCTGGCTGGGGACTGCCTACCTCCTCTTATACACGGGTGGTGCGAAGCCACGACGAGGTCGATTCTTTCATTCGCGAATACGGGGAAAAACGTAGCAGCCTGGACTACGGCATAGATGGCGTTGTGCTCAAGGTGGATTCGAGGGTGAACCAGCAGGCGCTGGGCACAACATCGCGTGCTCCCAGGTGGGCAACCGCCTACAAGTACCCACCCCAGGAGGTGCATACGCGCCTGCTTGACATCCGCACCCAAGTTGGTCGGACGGGGCGAGTCACCCCATTTGGAATCATGGAAAAAGTTCTTGTAGACGGCTCTTACGTGTCTCGCGCTACATTGCACAACGCATCCGAAGTTAAACGCAAAGGCGTACTAATTGGTGATCTCATTGTGCTTCGCAAAGCAGGAGACATCATTCCCGAAATCGTTGCGCCCGTTGAGGATGCGCGAGATGGAACCGAACGCGAGTTCATCATGCCCTCCAACTGCCCATCATGCGGGGCCCGTTTAGCTCCTGCGAAAGAAGGAGACATTGATCTGCGTTGCCTCAACTTCGAAAAATGTCCGGCGCAGCTAACGGAACGGATAGTGTACATCGGCTCTCGCAAAGCCCTCGATATTGAGGGGCTCGGCGAAGAGGCCTCCCTTGCCCTCACTCAGCCCGAGTTGGACCGAGAAGAGGTGGCAGCAGCCCTGGTCTCTGGAGAGGCAGTATTACTTGCGGACGGAACCCTTCTCGAGCTTGATCCGTCCCAGGTTGAAACGCTGGGGCATGCGGACGAAATCACCGCCGCGGAAGGCCTTTTGCCAACACCCCAGAAACCGGCTCTTGGGACAACGGCTGACCTCTTTGATCTCAACGCCGATAGCGTGCGAGATGTGTGCGTATGGAGAAGGCGTGCGTTCCCTACAAACATTGCGAAAGAAGTTGGCGTTAAAGAAGGCTGGCAACAGGTTCGCTACTTCTACACTGCGGGCGTTCGCGATACTGCCGGCGGCGGTTGGAGAACCGAGCCACGCCCCACAAAAACCTTCGAAAAGATCATCACTGAGCTCGAGCGCGCCAAAAACGAACCGCTTTGGAGGGTACTCGTTGCGTTCTCTATCAGACACGTTGGCCCTCAAGCTGCTCAAGCTCTTGCAAACCACTTCAGTTCGGTGAACGAAATCGCGAACACACCGGTTGAGGATCTCGCTCAAGTTGAAGGCATTGGGCCAGAGATTGCAGGAGCCGTATCCGACTGGTTTACGCTCGAAGCCCATCAAGACCTTGTTCAAAAGTGGGGTGCCGCGGGTGTGCGCATGGAGGCTGAGCAAACCGAAGAACTTGAGCAAACTCTAGCCGGGCTTACGATCGTCGTGTCTGGAACCGTTCCCAACTACGATCGCGAAAGCGCCAAAGCAGCGGTTACCGCGCGAGGCGCCAAAGCCACCTCCTCCGTATCCAAAAAAACTAGCCTCGTAGTTGCCGGGCCTGGCGCAGGATCCAAGGCAACCAAAGCCGAAGAACTGGGGATTCCAGTTATCGATTCCAACCTCTTCGACGCGCTTCTTGCAGGCGGTCTCCAAGCCCTCGACCTTCAAGATGGCGCTGGCAAATAGGCGATAGAAGCCTAGAAACCAACGGAATATGAACCAGCGGCGGCTTTCTGCTATATAGGAGAAAGCCGCCGCTACTGATGCCAGTCGCCATATGCGTTTGAAAAACTAGGCTAACTAGCCCTTAACCGAACCGGACATCAAACCACCGACAAAATACTTGCCGAGCAGAATATAAACAATCAGCGTGGGAGCCGAGGCGATCAGCGCACCCGCCATGGAAGCACCGTAGTCCGCCATGATCGAACCATGAGCCAAGTTATTCAGGGAAAGCGTGACCGGGCCCGTGTCCGTGTTCGTCAAGAACAACGCAAATAGGAAGTCATTCCACGCGGACGTGAACTGCCAGATCAACACGACCACAAAGCTGGGAATCGAAATCGGAAGCACCACAGCGAAATACGTGCGCAACATTCCCGCACCATCCACTCGCGACGCTTCGATCAGTTCCGCCGGCACAGACTCGTAATAGTTCCTGAAGATAAGAGTCGTGATTGGAATTCCATAAACCACATGTGCCAAAACCAGCGTTGGGATGCCGTTAGGCAGACCGATGGTCAGGACCATTTTCATTAGAGGGATCATCACCGCCTGGTACGGGATGAACATGCCAAACAGGAGGAACGTGAAGACCACGTTCGCACCTGGGAAACGCCAGCGTGAAAGCACGAAACCGTTCATTGATCCCAAAATCGCAGATATAATCGACGAAGGGATCACGAGCAGGAACGTGCGGCCAAGAGGAGCTGCCAATGCGTCCCACGCGCGTTGCCAGTTCTGAACGTCCCACTCCTGAGGCAGATACCAAGTGCGCGAAGGATCTGCCTCCGCTGCCCCCTTAAACGAGGTGACAAAGAGGACGTACACCGGGATCAGGACCATCGCAAGGAAGAGAATCAACAGCGCGTAGCGAATCGCGGTAGTTCCCGGACTTCCTTTCTTCACCACGTGCGGGTTCGCGGTAGGCAAAGCATTCTTTACTTGAGTGCTCATGTCACTTCCTCTTCTTCGCGTCGTGGATCAGGTACGGCACGACCAAGATCGCCACAATCACCAGCAGAATCGTTCCAACCGCTGCAGCATTTGAGTAATCACCCGAAGTCATGTAGTTGTACATGTCGATTGCAGGAACCTTAGTGGAGTATGTGAGCTGATCCGTAACAGCCATGATCAGGTCGAATGACTTCAACGCCATGTGACCAATGATGATAACTGCTGACAAGGCTACGGCAGACAGCTGCGGGAAGATGATGTGTTTGTACAGTTGCCACTCGCTAGCACCATCCACGCGGGCCGCTTCGCGCAGGTCATCACTAATCCCCCTGAAGCCAGCCAAGAAAAGAGCCATAACGTAACCTGACAGTTGCCAAATAGCCGGAAGCGCAACCGCCAACACACCAAACGTGATGTTAGAGGTCCATGAGTTCTCGAGGAAGCCCAGTCCGAGCATCTGGAACAGGCGATTCAACCCCTTCGCTTGATCCCCCACGCCCGGGTTCAAAAGCCACTTCCACACGACACCCGAGGCGATAAACGAAACAGCCATCGGGAACAGGAAGATAGAGCGGAAAATTCCCTCACCTTTGATGGGGCGCTCAAGTAACCATGCCCAGAGGAATCCCAGAATGAGGGTACCGAGTAGAAATGCTGCCGTGAAAAGCAGGAGATTAATCAAGGAGTGTTGAAAATCTGGATCACCAAACAGATAGGCATAGTTTTCAAAACCAACAAAGCTGGTTTCTCTAGCACCGTTATATTGCGCGACAGTGTGTGCGTCGCGCATCGACGTGACAGTATTCGCAGCAATCAAACCGTATACAAAAATTCCAACCAGGATGATCGACGGCGAAATCAAGAGTAGCGGCGGACCATACTTACGCCACCACGATTTTGCACTGCGTTTGTTCTTAAAGGCCATGCTTTCCTCCGATGAGCGGGTGACGGACATGCCGCCACCCGCTCTACGCAACTGCGTTAATTGGACTATTTAGACAGCGACGATGCTGCTTTGACAAGCTCAGCCTGCAGACCCGCAACATCGGATGCGCCCTGCGCGAACTTGGCACAAGCAGCATTCATATCGTTCGATACTGCTACCGGAACCGCAGCACCGTGTGCGATAGAGGAAACAATCGTGTCTTCAGCGAAGGACTTCATCGCATCCTGCTGGTACTGGCCGAACTGCTTGATCTCATCATCGGTCAGATCTGAACGAGCAGGGATGGAGCCCTTAATCGTGTTGAAAGCAATCTGGCCAGGCTTGCCGGAAATGGTCTGTAGCCAAGCCTTAGCGCCGTCAACGTTCTTCGCACCTACCGGCATCGTGAATGAGTCTGCGAGAAAGTCAAAAATGCCATCAGAGCCCGGGACTGGGAATGCGACATAGTCCTCGTTGTACTTCTTACCAGCAGCCTCGAATGCGGCGATAGCCCAGTCACCCATCACGTTGTAAGCAGCCTCACCTGCGATAACCGGGTTCATCGCCGGCTCCCAGTCCTCATTCAAATAGGACTTGTCAGCCAAGTCGATAATCTTAGAGTAGTGCTCAAGGGACTTCGTAACCTCAGCAGAAGCCCAATCCGTAGAACCGTCAAACAAACCGTTGTAGCCATCTGCTCCAAGATCAGCCATTAGAACAGACTCTAAAAGCTCAAGCTGGGTCCAAGCCATACCAACCGTAATTGGAATCTTGCCGGCAGCCTTCACTTTCTCCATGTCCGCAATCCATCCCTCAATGTCAGTTGCCGGCTTTGCCGGATCAAGACCAGCTTCTTCAAGCACTGCCTTGTTTGCCCACACAACATTGGCACGGTGGATATTTGACGGTACGGAGTAGATCTTGCCATCAACGGTTAGACGATCAATCAGCGTATCGGGGAAAGCATCTCGAAGCTTGAACTCGTCATACAGTGCTGAGACATCCTCGATCTGCATGGCATCAATGTAGTCGGTAAGCTCAGCGCCAGCGTGAGCCTGGAACGTGTCTGGCGGGTTCTGTGCCGCGAGGTCAGCCGCAAGCTTCTGTTTAGCTTGCGAGCCGCCACCACCTGCAACCGCAGCGTTCTTAAACATGAAATCAGGATGCTCTTCTTCGAACACCTTAACCAGTGCGTCACGACCGTCCTTCTCAGAACCGGCTTCCCACCAAGTAACTACAGAGACCTCGCCGCCTGCCGTAGCCTCACCCGAACCAGTGCTTTCAGTCCCAGAGTCTTGTTGTGCACCGCCACCACATGCGGCCAGCATCAAGCTAATGGCCGCAAATCCAGCAAATGCTGCAATCCGCTTCATAACTTCTCCTTTGAAGTACTGCGTATGAAAACATGCTCTCCATCAAAGAGCTGATGTCAGACTACAGCACTTACACGGGGAGCAAATGAGGTTGAATCGACCGTTATATTACTGCAATACAGACCCCGACTTGCCTGTCATAACAGGGATGTGATCAGTTGTCCAAGTTTGCGTTAACCCGTACGACTGTGCCCGGTCCGTGCTTGCGCCTATCCCAAGTGATAGTGCCCGCAAGCTCGCCGGCAACCACCGTTGACACAATCTGGGTTCCCAGACCCGACTTGGCCTTATCCGGCTCAATGCCGAGCCCATCATCAGACACGGTCACCTCAAGTCGGCGCCCATTGCGCTCGGCCTCAATACTAACCAGGCCGCCATAGTCGCGATAGCCGTGCTCAACCGAGTTTGTCACCAGCTCCGTTAATACCGTTGCCAAGGCTTGTGCCGCATCCGCATTCACCTTGCCGAAGTGACCTCGCACATCAACACTCACCTGCTGGTTAGTCTTAGCCAGTACAACCGCCAGGTGCAGAACCTTCTTAGCAACCTCATCAAAATCAACAGTCTCGTCAACATTTTGCGAAAGCGCTGCGTGAACCGTAGCGATGGTCGTCACGCGCCGCTCTGCCTCTGAAAGGGCTGCGCGCACCTCCTCGCTATCGGAACGGCGCGCCTGCAATCTGATCAGCGCAGAAACCGTCTGCAGGTTGTTTTTGACGCGATGATGAATCTCGCGAATCGTGGCATCTTTTGTCATCAGTTCAAGCTCGCGTCGTCTCATCTCCGATACGTCACGCGTTAACAAAACCGCGCCCACACGCTTATCGCCTTCCAGTAGCGGCAACGCGCGCATTGTGACCGTAGCGCGCGAAGACTCCACCTCTGCCCTCCACGCCGCTTTCCCCGTCACAACAACCGCAAGCGTCTCCTCAATAGTCTGATCCTGTTTCAACACGTCCGTCACGTCTTCGATCAGCAAACGACCAACAGGGTTGTGCCGAATACCAAGCCTGCGCAAACAAGACACCGCGTTTGGCGTTACCTTTTGCACTACGCCCTCGGAGTCCAAAAGAAGCGCACCATCCATTACGCGCGGCTGGCCGTGAGTTACCGAAACTGGCGTGGCGTCATACGGATACTCGCCGCGCGTAATCATCTTGCACAAGATGTCTGCGACGTGAGGCGTCCAGGTCTCCGCTCCTCCCAAAAAACCGGGTGAGGACAGGTTGGTTTCTCGCGTTATCACCGCAACCGTCCGCCCACTACGGACCACCGGGATCGCAACTTCACTCATCGAATATGTCCCCATCCAACGCGCACCAGGAGGCGATGCAATCTGGCGGGTCTCCATCGCTTCTTCCAGGAGCGTCTGCCTGGACGGCTGGATATACATGTCAACCACGTCATCCATGTGGATCGTTGAAGCTGTGGCCGGGCGCGCATGGGCAATCGCAAGGAAACGTCCATCGTGCGTGCGCACCCACATCACCAGATCTGCGCCAGCCAGGTCCGAAACCACCTGCCAATCAGCAAGAATAAGGTGAAGCCAATCCAAATCCTCATGGTGGAGATTAGAACGGGCAGCGGCCTGCGCAAGATCAGTCAACGTATGCATAGTCATACTTTAAAACAATGAGGTCCAATGCACCTTCACACGGCCTCCCACTCATCCATCCCATGCGAAACGCAGCCACCCCCACGATAATGGATATAAATCGCGTTCGAATCTACCCTTGGAGGAACGCCATGGACTTTCATACATCCGTTTGTTACCCGGCGAACCTTGCCGCCGTGCAGCGACTTTTCCAAAGCGAGGACTTTTTCAAGGCCCGTGCCGTTGGCTCACCAGCCTCAGTGGAATCCGTGCACGTCGAGGCGCTTATCAGTGAAATCCGGGTCACCACCAAGGCCCGCATTGATGCGGCAGTCATCGACCTGCCGCCGGTTGCGCAGCGATTCATTCCCTCCTCAGGGATTGAAATCACAATAACCGAAACTTGGAATACAACCGACAACACGGGCGTTATCCAAGTGCATGCCGACAGCCTGCCGGTTTCAATGTCCGCCACCTGTGCTTTCATTGAAGAAGACGAGGCCGTGAGGCGTGATGTCAACGGAAATTTGAAGGTTAACGTGCCGATCATCGGACGCAAGCTTGAGCAGAAGGCGGTTGCGGAGGTTTCTAAAATCGCCGAGCACGAGCAAGAGATTGCCAGCCAATACTTGGTGTGATCGGCATGCGCGCCGCACGCTTGCAACTGTTGTTGTGAGCCCGGTAAGACCCGCGGCGCCAACCAGTTACTGTAACCACACTTTTATTCATATGAGAAGAGGACGACCATGAGTGATCAAGAAAAATACCTCTGGCTAGAGCGGGTTGGGAAAGGCTCATACCTGGGTAAGAACTCGCGCGGCCTCACCGTGCCAATCGGACATGGCGAGGACGAATTCACCCCTGGGGATTTGCTTCGCCTTGCCCTCGCTGGGTGTAATGCGACGAGTTCAGACTCTCGATTCGCCGCCGTACTTGGTGACGACTACCAGGCAACTGTGGGGGTTGAGAGCGACTACGATGAGGAGGAGAACCGCTTCACTAAGCTCGTTGTAGAGATCGTGACCGACATGAGCGGACTTAGCGATGAGGAGCGCGAGCAGCTGGAAAGCCGCGTACACCGAGCCATTGAGAAGCGTTGCACCATCGGCAATACGCTACGACACGGAGCGGAAAACAGCGCCGTAATCACCTGCGAGAGCGCCGAGTAACACCAACTACACGAGAGATGTTCTACCGAGGAGGAACGTCATGGGCATTGTCAAGAAAGCAAAGAACGGCACTCGAGCCGTAGCCGACGGGCTTGCAACCACGCGGCGATTTGTTAAAGACCTGCGGGGAGCCAATTCCATCCAGGATGTTATCGACGCAATGATCGACGTACCCACCTCACGGATTGAGAACAAAGTCAATCAGCTGCGCGCCAAACATCCTGGAGCCACACCCGCCGAAATCCAGGAGATAGTTACCAAACAGTTCCGCAAACTCGCAGCCTCTACGTCCGGAGCTGCGGGCGCGGCTGCAGCTGTGCCAGGCCTTGGAACCGCAGCCGCGCTTGGCCTTTCTTCCGCACAACTAACCGGTTTCGTATCCGAAGCTGGTTACTACGTGCTCACCCTCGCTCATATTCACGGCATTCCCTTAGAAGACAAAGACAAACGCCGACTCCTGGTCTTGACCGCACTGATGGGCGAACAAGGTGAACAAATCGCAACCTCGCAGTTTGGCTTCACCACGCTAACCGCACTCAAGGGTTACGCGAGCGACGTACAGCGCCAAACCATTAATCAAGTCAACCGAAAACTTGCGAAGATGGCCGCTAAACGAGCCGCACGCAAAGGTACGACCGCGATGCTAGGAAGGCTCATGCCATACGGAATAGGCGCGGGCCTCGGTTGGGTGATTGGACGGTCCATGGCGGGAAACGTCATTGACGGGGCCATCAATGCGCTGGGTACTCCTCCCGCCGCCTTCAACTACCCCATCACCATCGATGTCGAAGCGAACCCGCAAGAGATTGACATGAACCAGTGAAAGCCTGCGGCCGCCCTGGGCACGTTGATATTTACCTCCGGGTGGCGAGGACCCGCCAAGCGCCCGCGTTCAAGCAGTGGACGAGCTAGCGATTTTTTAGATCATCCCCGCAAATGTGGATAATCTGAGAAAGTGAGCCACCGCGACCGCCTCCAAAATCGAAATATTGAGGACCAATGAACACGCAGTATGAAGACCTACTCCGAGATGTCATGAGTAACGGCACGCCCAAGGGTGATCGGACCGGAACCGGCACGGTGTCGGTATTTGGCCGGCAACTGCGTTTCAATCTGCAAGAGGGGTTCCCCCTAATCACCACCAAACGCGTGCACCTGAAGTCGGTAGTTGGGGAACTGCTGTGGTTCTTACAGGGCGATTCAAACGTGCGCTGGCTACAAGAAAACGGAATCCGCATTTGGAATGAATGGGCGGACGAGGATGGCGAGCTTGGACCGGTATACGGCGTCCAATGGCGATCCTGGCCCACACCAAACGGAGAGCACATCGACCAGTTGGCTGGCGTGCTCGGAACGCTTAAGAACGACCCTGATTCGCGGCGCATGATCGTATCCGCGTGGAATGTGGCAGAACTGGACAAAATGGCACTCGCACCGTGCCACGCTTTCTTCCAGCTTTACGTGGCAGATGGCAAACTGTCGCTCCAGATCTACCAGCGATCCGCCGACCTTTTCCTCGGTGTTCCCTTCAACATCGCCTCATACGCGCTCCTTACGCACATGATCGCACAGCAGGCCGACCTGGAAGTTGGCGACCTCATTTGGACTGGCGGCGACTGCCACATTTACACCAACCACTTTGAGCAAGTACGCACCCAGCTTGAGCGAAAGGCATATCCTTTCCCGACCCTCGCGCTGCACAAAGCCAAAGACCTCTTTAGCTACACCTTCGACGACATCACCGTGGAGAACTACCAGCACCACCCCACCATCAAAGCGCCTGTCGCCGTTTAAGCCGACGACAGGCACTTGATGGCCCCGGGTTAGGCTTTTGCGAACTTCCTCCTCAGCAAAACGACAGCTGCAGCCAGCGCTACGATCGAGGAGGCCACAATGATGATCAGAGGAATACTGATCTGACTACCCTGGTCACCGGTAGAAATCGGCGATGCTGAACCCGCGGTTTCAGCAGCTTCTGTCGTTTCAGCGTTAGAGGCGGCATCTGACTGGAGCCCCTCAGCCGCAGGCAAACTCGAAAGCGCCTGCAGGCCCGAGGAAGCTACGGCAGCTCCCCCACCTCGAGATACTGTCGCAGACGAATATGAGCCAGACCCAAAGCCGTTTGCACCGCCCTGCGCAGGATTGTGCGGAGGAAGCACACCGTTTGAGGCTGTTCCTTCACTGCCTGGGCGAGCCGGCTCGGTGGCACCATGAGGCTTTGGGCCTCCGGGCTTTCCGCCCGGAGCCTCGCCCGCGCCACCCGGCTGGGTGCTGCCATCTCCCGCGCCACTATCGCCAGGTGTTGCAGGCGCATCGGGGTTTCCTTCGCTTCCAGGGGAACCCGCTTCGTCCTCGTCACCTACTTTGAAACGAATGTCAGCCGAAGAGCGAAAGTCTTTACCTCCTGCGTCAGTCCCCGACACTGAAACAGTCAACACGTACATTCCTGGCTTGGTGAAGGCCCAGTAAACGTGCTTGTGAAGAGGTTCTGGCGCATCGATCTGGCCAGGCTTCTTCGTGGAAGCGATCAGGTCAAGGCCGTTGAAAGAGTCGTGCGTGAACAGCCACCACGAGCCACCAGCTGGTGCTGTTTTTTGAGCTATCTCGAACTTGACGCCGTTTGGAAATGACGCCCGGTCAATGTGTTCAGAAGAGAAGCCCGGCCACACAATCCCATTCTTTTGCTGCATCGGAGACACGAATATCTCCGTTCCCTGCGGTCCCATGAAGTCAAACACCGGGTCGCTGAATGCCTTCGGTGAGCGCTTGACTTTTGAATTCTTCAAAAGCTGGAGCGTAACGGAGTCAGGGGTACGCGCGACCGAAGTTTTTGCGTGCTCGCGCGAATCATCGTTGACCACCACACTCACCTTGTCGTCAACAACTGCCGGGCCTATATCCACGTGACCGCGCGAAATAGTGACGGCATCATTTACGAGGCTGCCCGAGCTACTCTCTCCGGGGTTATCTGGATTCTCAACGGGAGGATTGGGATCCGTAGGTTCACTCGGATCAGGCTGATCGGATGGCCTCGTGGGATCGGGAGTTTCTGTCGGATCTGAAGGTGGCGGTGCCGGCTGATCCGATTCCTGTGAATCTCCCGGGGTTTCACCTTCGGGTTGTTGCCCTAGTTTTATCGGCTTCGGCCGCGTCTCATTCAAGGAGAATCCCGCCTTACCGCCCGAGAGGGAAACGGTTGTTGGTGTGATCAAACTGAGCCGCACCTCCATGTTGTCTCCAACGCAATCCCACCAGTCTCCGGAACTCCACTTTCGGTGCGTAGGCGTGGACACAAACTCAATGTCGCAAGTCGGGTAGGCGCTTCCCGGCTCGTAAGCGCCGCCTACAACTTTGAACCAGAGGTTCTTGTCTTCTGGAAGCACTGAAAGCTCAGCGCTATCCTCACTTGCGCTGAACTCAAAGTTCACCACGGGCGAGGACGGCACGTATTCGGCCGTTGAAAATGCGGGAGCGGGATCGCGCACGATCTGCTGCGGGAACTGGCCAAGTTCTGTAGTGGAACCGCTACGGATAGAGCGCGAAATCTCGACCGGCGCCGTAATCCAACGAGGCGAGGGCGCCCCCTTAGCCGGCACGAATACGGCCTGTAGCGAGAGGTCTTGCGAGCCGAGAAGCTCATTCCAACGGGCAACCCCGGCTTGGAGCGGCACCTCACCTAAGTAAAAACCGTCAGTATAGAAAACAACTGTTCCGGTATCGGCCGCGTTGCCAGTGCTGAAGGTGAGCGATGTGAGGCGTTCGTCCCCGTCGGCTTTCACATCCTGGTTGGGCTCCACGGTGAACTTTGGGGCGAACTCGCCAGTGCCCGTTTCGGGCGAGGCGTTGTATGCGGCAACGACGTCAGTTAGGGTCTCGGACTCAGGATTGGGGCCACCAACCTGCCACACCAGCGTCTGCGGAGCCGAAGCAACCACGCGGTTTTGGTGGTCGCGAGCTGTTGCCCGGAATACAACCTCGTAACGCCCCGGTTTGGTAAATAGAGTCTGATTGTGCGTGTGGTTTCCTGGATCTACCCACGTTTGACGCAGGTGCGGGTCATGAGAAGACAGGAAGCGGCGAATAGGATAGCCCTCGTAGTACGTCAGCATTTCCATCCGACCAGGCCCGTTAAAGCCCACAATTTCTAGGTCAAACTTGTTGTCACGAAACTTCTCGATCGGAATGTTCGTGTCCGCGCCGAACCCCGCCCAGATCGGCCCGTTGTTACGACCATTCACCGCTGGGGCCACATAGAGCATGTCGCCTGGCTCGGCCCCGATAAAAGACAGGTCGCCGTTTTCAGGAGCGTCCATCGAGTAGAGCTGTGAACCGGTAATCGAGTAGCCTCGACCAAGCCAATTGACCGTATTCTCTATCGGGGTGGACTGGCCTCCCGCATCCGAATTCAGGGTGAAGTTGTTGCCCTGCCAGTAGACCTTAGGCGAATCGACGTGCGCGTTGTACATGATCGTCTTGCCTGTATCGGGTCCGGCCATTGCAGGTTGAGTTATTCCAGCCGCGAGGACGAGGCCGGCAATCGCGGCGCTAACGAGTCGTCGCATATTCGGTTTCCTTTCTAAACCTCGGCGGGTTGCCAGGTCGTTTTGGCTCTTAGGAGAGGCTGCTAAATACATTTGGTGAATCTCTACAGTTATTTTTGCTAAGGAGAAGATCGGCGGCCTGCTAGCGAGCTACGGCCTCGGATTTCTTCTTCACATTGATTGATTTGGTGAGTCGTTTTTGGATGGTTTTGAGGCTGGTTCGAACTGCATGGAGTGATTGGAAGATCCACACTAGGATGAACTCTGCCGTGATCGCTAAGACCAGGGCCGCACCGGTTGGCACCGACCATGACCACGATGCCCACAGGCCAACTAGCGCGGCAAGGGTGCCGAGCATTGCTGAAAGCGCCATCATTGCACTGATTCGGCGGGTCAGGAGGCGAGCTGTTGCTGGCGGACCTACAAGAAGCGCAAGAACGAGGATGTTACCCACAGTTGAGACGGAAATTACCACGGCCAGTGCTGTGGCGACGTAGAGGACAACGTCGATAAGACCGGCGCGGTAACCGAGTGTTTGTGCGTATTCTCGGTCGAAACTAACCGCCACGATGCCGCGGTGGAAGATCGCTAGGACAGTGAGGATCAGGGCTCCGCTAATAGCGACGGTGAGGAGGTCTGCCCCAGTCACTCCAGTTAAAGAGCCGAAAAGGAGAGACTCGAGCGAACCGGTGTACGTGGGCATTCTGGAGACAATCACAAGTCCGACAGAAAATGCCGCAGCAAATAGGATGCCGATGATCGAGTCTTCGCCCACCGTTTTTCGGCGTGAAAACAAGGCGATGAGTAGCGCAACGATCACGCCGGCGATAGCGCCACCAAGGAGTGTGGACGTGCCCGTCGCGAAAGCAACTGCAATGCCTGGGAACACCGCGTGCGAGAGGGCGTCACCCACGAAAGATAGGCCACGCACCACAATATGGGAGCCCACAATTCCACACAGTACAGCCGACAGAATCGCCATGAGGAGAGCGCGGCTCAAGAATGCAAGTTGCGGGTTGGCCAGGTCGGCAAGAAACTCAATCGGGTTCACGCTCCGACCTCCACCTCAGTTAGCGATTGGACGGCGCGCACCAGCGCCGCGTTCTCGGACACCTCGTAGGTGGATGCCCAAAGTTCAGGCGCAGCTACGTTTTGCAACGGGCCTGCTGCACGCACCGTGCGGTTCAGCAGGATGAAACGGTCACACATTCCCGCAGCCTGCACGAGGTCGTGAGTAGACATGAGAATTGAGATTCCCTTGTTAGTAAGTTCCATCGCCATCTTCGCAAGCGCCTCTTGGTTAGGCTCATCGAGGCCGGTGAACGGCTCATCCAAGAGCAGAATTGACGGTTTCGGAGCCAGCGCACGGGCAATGAGGACACGCTGGCGTTGCCCACCAGAAAGTGCCGAAATCGGACGGGAGCGAAACTCCTTCATACCCACCGCATCCAGGGCCTCGTAAGCTGCGCGCCAGTGCTTTGCTCCGACCAATAATCGAGGTTTGAGCGACGAAACTACAACTTCTTCAACCGTGATTGGATACTCCCACCTCGCCTCCTGCTTCTGCGGAACATAGCCGATTGCGCGGCCTCCCCTCTTGAATGAGACTTCGGCAAACGCAGAGGTTTTTGACGCGGGCTTAGAGGGTTCGACAACGAGGGTGTGGGGTCCGGCCGTGGCGATAGTGCCGCTGTCTGGACGAAGAAGGCCAAGAATAGTGCGGATCAAAGTGGTCTTACCAGCCCCGTTGGGCCCAAGTAGCCCAACAAGTTCTCCGCGGTTGATGCTGAATGAGACGTCTTGCAGCACTTGCTGATTGCCGAAACTGACATTGACGTCCGAGACGGAAAGTACCACCGGCCTGACTCTCGTTGCTACAGGCTCAAGAGGCGTCAAGACAGGGCCTCCTTCTTACGGCTACGGCTCATGCGCCCCATAACTACAGCTGCCACCGCGATGATCAGCACGGCAATAGCTACACCGATTCCGACCGAAAGCGCCAAGCCGTTGCCCGACTGCTGCTCACTACTGGCTGCCGCGCTATCGCCGGCCTCGCCTTCGTTCTTAGGATTGGCAACGCCTGCAGGATTGTGCGACGACCAAGCAAGCTCATGTGCAGCCTCCACGCTGGCATCTGGACCAACAGCGAAACGCAACGTCTGAGTGTTCGAGACGAGCTCGCCATCAATAGTTGCCTGCGCAGTTACGCGAACCAGGTGCTCACCCCGCTGCGTGAAAACCCACGAGACATGCGTGTGCGTGGACGGTTCAACGTGGATCAGCTGACCTTGCTCCTTAGTGGAATCCCAAATCACCTGCGGACCGGAGAAGTTCCCGGCTTCAACGAAAGTGGTTAGGACACCCGGCCCCTCGTGTCCCTCGAAAATCAGGTCCACACCGCCCGGAGCCTTCTCAACCAACTGCGGATGCTGCGTATTCCAGCCAAGCCACGGCACTCCCTCAATCTCGTGTTGCGGGATCACCCAAGCCTGCCCCTCGGCTTTAGTAAACGCATACGCGGGGTCATCGGGAACCGTCAGCTTTCCCTCCTCGCCAATCACAAAAACAACGTCGTCGAGGTGGCGCCAAACTGGCTCCGGGTTCGTATCATCGCGCGCCATCAGCTCAAACGAATCCGAGAGCGTCGCCCCCATGTCCACGTGTCCGGCCGAAATCTCAACCCGCTCGCCCTTTGGGGCAACCTTCTCGTTGCCTGTCACAGTCTGTGTAAGCGCCGGGTCAACATCTGAATCGGCCGGCATCACGGGCAGGCCAGCCTCCGCCACGGACGCGGAAGATGTGAAGGCGGTTGTATTCAACAACGCGGGAACTAGTTCGGGAAGGGTGGGCATCACCGACGTCGCTAGCAAGGTAACCCCAACAAGACTTGAGATTGCAGTTTTCATCAGATTCCTTTCAAAACTGGTTGTGAGGCACGCGGCCACGCCCCCTGTGACGTGGGATCCAAACAAGCCTTCAAAGACGTAACGTTCGCTTCGACGAGACTCACGTACGTCGGCGTTTGCTGTGTCAAACTGTCCGCGTAGATCGAGCACAGATGCACTCCAGCGCTTTCTGCCGCGCTTTCTAACTCCGCCTGATGCGCCGCCGACGCCGGGTTTTCAAAGACCGCCGGCACGTGCAAGTCTCTAAGCTGGCGAGACAGAATCGCCATGTCGCGCGAACTGGGCTCTATCGATGGGTTTGGGGCAACGAAGCCGGCAACTTCGAGGCCGTACCGTGAGGCCAAATACCCGAAGGCGTCATGCGCGGTAACGAGCTTGCGGTTTTGCGCGGGGATGGAAGCCAGCACCGCGGCGGTCCACTGGTCAAGCTGACGAAGCTCCGCCTTGAACTTTTTTGCGCGAGTCGCATAGGCCTGCGCGCGCTCCGGATCAGCCTTCGTAAGCTCCTCGGCAATGACATCCACGTACGCGATCGCGTTGTTCACGTCATGCCACAGGTGCGGGTCAATCTCACCGTGAATGTGCTCACCTAAAACAGCCTGCGCCAAAATCCACGTGTCCTCGCCCGGCTTGCCCAAAAACGCCCAGTTTCCTTGCGGCACTTTCGCAAGCGTCCGGTTTGGCACCACGATCTGCACATCCTGCGGGTCGTAATAAACAGACTTGCCGTCCTCGTCCGCGAGCAGGCGGATTCCCTGAGGCGTCGCCGTAATATCCACGTGTCCCGCGTCCAAATGCACGAGGCCAGTGTCAGGCTCTACACCTACTGCGAAACGGATCGCGACCTCGTCTTTCGGCGCGGCACTTGGGGCCTTCGAAGTGGCAGCCTGCTGTTCTTCGGCAGTTAGGGTCTCGGAGGTGGCATTTGAGCTATTGGCACTTGGGGTCTGGGAGACAGAGCGCGGCTCATACTCGTCAGTTTGGGTCTCGGAGCCATTTGGGTCCGGCACCCCCTCGCCCTTCGAAGCATCCTGCTGCCCCGCAAGAGACTCCTGATTTCCCGAATGAGGCTCTTGCACGAGGTTCAGAGTGTAAGTTCCAGCCTCGCTAAATGCCCACGACATGTGGGTGTGCGCGTCAGGAGGCAATGCCACAGCATCAGCCGAGCCAAATCCATCAGCCGACGTGATGTACGGGCGCCCCTCGCCAAACGTTCCGGTGGTAAAAGCCGCCAGCCTGCCCGGGCCCTCCATCGAGGTGGCACGGATCTGCCAAGGACCCGGTAGCCGGTCTGATCTGAACCCGAGCCACACCGTCGACAGAGCAAAATCCTCCACCAGGCGAATGTGGCGCCCGCCGTACGCGGGAGCCTTATCTCCCAAACTGATCAGCGGCACGCCCTCGCGTAAGTTTGCCCTCATCGTGTGACGAATGGCCCCAGATTCCAGCAGAAGCCCGTTTTCAAACGCAAGGTCTGCCCATGCCACGTCACGCACTGCACGTAGCGGCGGCTCGTAGGAATGAGGGTCCGCTCCAGCCGGCACGAGGCTGGTGACCGACGCGTCCTGTCCAGCCACGTTGCGCACCAGGTCCGCGATGATGGGCGTCGATGCAACCACCTCAATCCGGTCATCCTTCGACGCATTCGCGGGCGCGCATCCTCCAAGCAGGAGCACCGCAACCGTTGCTACGACCAGTGGCTTACTACTCACGAAACTGAAGGCGAGGACGGCCTCGCGACCCTTATGAGAAGAGCACCCGCAACAATCATGCTGAGCGCTGCGCCAAGCCAGAGCAGGATTGGTTCGGAACCCGTCGTAGCGAGGCGACCTCCTACAACACCGCCCGCAGCCTCGATCTCAGCTATCTGTTCAGGGCTTAGTTCGCAGTCTGCTCCCGAGGCTGTCTTACCAACAAACACCTTTGCGGTGCCGTTACCGGACGCACCAAACCAGCGTTTACCAACAATCTGGCCGAACGATCCGGACTCAAAAACTGCCATCGCTCCGGGCCCCTGCACACTATTCACTGTCCAAGTAACCGGGCCGGTAGTAGCTTGCGATAGCGACGGATGCTGCGTGTTTGCGCCCACCCACGGCACGCCCTGCATTTGCGTGGAACTAATAATCCAAACGGATGCACCTTGAGGTGCCACAAACTCAATACCCGTCGGCGCCGCGACCTTAGCCGCATCGGACAGTCCAAATACGAGTTCGCCCGGGTTCCTCCAAGTTGCCGGCTGCGAACGGTCATCCTTCACCAGCATCTTGAGTTGGCCCGACTCGACTACCGATCCAACATCAAAGTGACCTGACGTCGCATTTCCACTACCCCCAACATTGAAGGTGAGGGTGCCCGTAGCACTGAGCTTCTTTCCCGATTTCATGGTTGCCGTCTGCGTGAGCGAAACCCGGTAGCTACCCTCCTTCGCGAACACCCAGTTTGGGTGCACGTGGGTGTTAGCCGGGATCGTGTGACTTCCCGAGGCCGAGCCTGCCGCTGGGACCGTCACCTCTGTTGGGATGCACTGTTCTGCTGCAGGCGCCGGCTGCGTCGGATTCGCTTGGCTACCGGCTGTGGATGGTGCGGCTGGTATACCTCCCCGCGGTTGCTCACCCGTGGTTTTTGCGGGCCCAGCTTCGCCCTCTTTCCCGGGTTGGCTACCCTGCTGGGTGCCACTCTCATGCGAGCCGCCCTCGCGGTGGTTTACCCCTGACTTTCCGGGCTCCTGCGATTCCTCGGAACCGCTAGATCCGTTGGACACCTCGGCACCAGGTGCGCTCGAGGTATCGGGCGATTCGGTATTCAGACTGGAAATGCCAGCTTTAAGGTCTCCGACGATCCAGGTGAGCGTCGCCGGCTTCGATGTGACGGTACGCCCCTCAGCAGTTATCGAGGCGCGCGCGGTCATCTGGTATGCGCCCGGCTTCGTGAACAGCCAATTCGCGTGCACATGAGCGGGCGTCTCCTGAGAGATCACCGCGCCCGCACCCAAACGCGGACCCCCGGCCGTGACAGCCTGCGACTTGCCAGAGAAAGTGTCTTGCCACAAGAACACCTCACCCGGGCCGGTGAGCTTATCAATCGTGATTGTCACCGCGGCGCCAGGTGTCCGATCTGCTACCGACATCGAATCCCATCCCGGCCACAACAGGCTCTGCGACTGAGTTTGTGGCAGCGCGTAACCAGCGTGCTCAATGCCCGCGATCTTGGCCGTGACATCCGTGAAGGCTTCTTGTTTCACGTGAAGTAGCACGTCCTCCGACGCGTGGCGCACATGCGACCCTGTCACGTCCTCCTTCACCGCGAGCGAAACTTCCTCACCATCGAAATCCACCGCGAACGCGTCCACATGCCCGCGGTCTAGCACAACCCTCGATTTCATATCCGAGGAGGCGGGTTGCGCATACCTGTTTTGCATACGGGACCCAGCTTGCGCCGCACGCGGTTGTGTCGTGGCCTTTGCGCCCGAGAAATGCGCAGCCTCAGGTTGGCCGGGCTGAACCTGCGCAACTTGGGGCTGCGCGCCCGGCTGCACCACACGAGGCTGGGCTGCTTGGGCATCTGGAACGCCGGCGAAGACTGCCGCGGCGGCGAACACCGAGGCAACGAGGGCGGAGGTGAGGTGTCGTTTAAGCATGGTTTACATGATAACGCTTCTCATTACTCTTATCAAGCAGGTGTCTTGGCGGACCTGCACACCCCAGAGGCGCTCCCCAAACGGTATTCAGACCCAAACTGGCAGAAACAGCTGTGGAAGCAGACACTTTCCCTCACGGACGCAGATGTCGCTACCACCTCATACGGTATTCAGACCCAAACAGGCGAAAAGCACCCTCAGATTCACCACTTCCCCTCTGAATACCGTCAAGCGCAGCTACACACCACAGCATTCAGACCCAAACAGGCAAAACCGACACCCAAAACAAGCAGTTCCCCTCACGGACGCAAAGTGGGCACGCTGGCGTTGCCCCCACAAAACGGGTATCACCTCGAAACAGCGCTTCTAAACAGGGGGGACGGACCAGGTGTGCGCTTAGTCGCGGCCTGCCTGCTTCCTCCTCTTGAATCGAGAACGCAGACGCTCACCCCAACGATTTGACCTGAACTCCGGGTGCAACCACGCCACCCCCGCCGAAGCCGAAACCGCCCCAACTGCCAATAACAACGCCGCTAACGGCGACACCCCGTACAAAGCCGTGCCCGTAATCGGCGCAAAAACCCAGGTCAAACCACCCGTAGCGGACAGAAGACCGGCGACAGATCCCTGCTCATCCGGACCAACCTTTAGCGACGCTCCCGCGTTATAGCCAGGCCCCGCAAGCCCAGACCCAATGCCAATGAGCGCAACGCACAATATCGTGACCCACAGCAAAGACGACAGCGCGATTCCAGATACGGCTGACGCAACCACCATCAAACCCACGCGCAGCAACCTGCGCGGCGGCCACACCAACCGAGGCACCAAAACCAGCTGCGAGAAAATCGCACCAGCCGCCTGACCAAGCATCGCAAGTCCCGTGGGAAGCACCGCTCTATCCGGAGCAATACCAAAACGGTCCTGCACCACAAACCCGATGCAAATCTGCACGATCCCCATCGCGAAGAAGAGACCAAAACCCGCTGCTAAATACGGCCGCACACGCCGGTCTAATGCGGACATTTTTGGAGGCTTCACCCCTCCCTCGCGCTTTGTCGACTTCGGTAGCGTGACAAGCGCGATAACGAGGGCAATACCCACACTCACCGGCGTTGCGTACACCGGCGCCATCAACCACCATGCGGCCAGTAGTCCCGACAGGAGCGCACCCACCATCGCGGCCACGTTAAAAGCCGACCCGAATGCCGCCATTCCGCGCACTCGAGAGGCTTCGTCGGGGGTGATCTCCGCGATTAATGCCTGCCCGGTTGGAGGGACAGCCGCCACTGCCGCACCGAAGAAACCACCCCTCGCCAAAATAATTCCCAACGCCGCCAAACCCGCTGGGATCAGCGCCGCTGTGCGGAGCCAAACCGTCAAAGAGAACAACAACCCCGCGCAAAGAGCCAAAACCAGCGCCGACAACAGCACCGGCCTTCGCCCCCACGAAAGCGAAGCCCTCCCCCACGGTTGGCTCAACAAAGTCACCATGATCGCGGCCAACGAAAGCGCCGCACCCATATGCCACTCCGCGAGGCCGAGCGCCCTCGACAATGGAGCAATCGCCGCATTCAATAAAAACTGACCAATGTAAGTAAAGAAAACAATCGCAACAATCGCCCGCAACATACGCTTAACATCAGTCATACATTCAGCATACGAAGCCGGCATGCGACCCCAAAACCGCGCTCGCGAAAAGCCGCGAACATCACCAACAACACACTGCCTCAAGCGTTGCAGGCTTCCGAGGGGCCCCGACGAGCCGGAAGATTCCGAGGCGAGGATGCGACTGCGAGCTGGCGTAACCTGTCCGTGAGGAGAACTGCCAACCCGTCCTCGCATATCCAAGGCATAGACTGAATGCATGGCTATACCAAAATTTGTTGCAGACCTGCGTGAGCACATTGGAAATGCGCCGCTTTGGCTGTCGGGCGTCACCGCGGTTATCACGAACGATGAGGGCACCGAAGTGCTGCTGGTGAAGCGCTCCGACAACGGACATTGGACTCCCGTCACAGGTATCATCGACCCCAACGAGGAGCCCGCCAACGCCGCCATCCGTGAGGCCATCGAAGAGGCTGGCATCATGTGCGAGCCAACCCGCATCCTCTCTATCGGCACAGTTGGGCCGGCCACTTACCCGAATGGGGATGTGAGCTCGTACCTCGACATCTCTTTGCACATGCGCTACATCAGCGGCACGCCAAGACCAGTTGACGGCGAGAATTCCGAAGTGCGCTGGTTCCCCGTGGACGCGTTGCCTGAGATGAACGAGCGATTCAAGCGCACCATCAGCGTTGCCCTCGCCGACCCGCAGCCCACACTCTTCAGCTTCGACCCAGCCGTCGCCGAGGCAGCCGCGGAAATACCCGACCTTTAAGACACTCGATTCCCGGGCGCTCCTAGAGCCGCAGGCTCGACTCGAACCCATACCTGTTTCCGCTGCGATGGCCTGCACTCAGGCGCCCTCGCCCACAACGATTCAGACCTAACGTGCCGCTTTATCGGGTGCGAGACCCATACTGCCCTTTTTGCACCCAAATCTAGCAGTTCCCCTCACAGTCACTGCAGCCAGGCGCCTCCTCAACCGGCATTCAGACCTGAGCTGACAAGAAACAATCCTAAACCGGACGCTTCCCCTCACGCACCCTCTCGCGCACCCGGTTCCTACACAGCTTTCAGACCCAAACTGGCAGCGAAGCCCTCGTAGAGAGGCAGATTCCCTCACGGATGCGAGTGAACGCGCAGCCTTGAACACGAGCGTGAGGGCAAGCGGCAAAAACAGTTCCCAAATCGGCGCTTTGGGTCTGAATCGTTACAGAAGTATCCACCTCAAGCCGCATTCGTGAGGGGAAACGACCATCTTGTCAACCAAACCGACACTTTGGGTCTCAATCGATATCGCGCCGCCCACGTAAGTGACGCCGCCGGACGCGCCACTACACAGAGGCAAGCAACCCCGAACGGTGGCCCACTAAATCACCGACGTCGCAGATACGTCGTCACTCTCCATCTCGCATCACCAGACCGCGGCCGCCACTGCGCGTCCGACCGCGCCGGATCGGCCCACCAAGATTCAGTATCAATAGTCGGCGCGTAAACCAGATCGGGAGCAACGGCAACCTCAAGATCCAGGTCCGTCACCACAAGCTCGTCAGCGATACCCATAGCGTCAGCGTAAACCCGCGCTCCCCCAACGATCCATACGAGTTCCGCGGAAGTTTGCGCCACCGCGACCGCCTGCTGGAGCGAATGAGTGACCTTGGCCTCCTCGGCCACGTAATCCTTCTGCCCCGTAATCACCACGTTCAAGCGGCCCGGCAGAGGCTTTCCGCCAAGCGCCTCCCAGGATCCTCGCCCCATAATCACCGGGTGCCCGAGCGTTGCCGCCTTGAAATGCTTGAAATCCTCCGGCACATGCCAGAGCATTTCGTTCCCATTGCCGAGGACGCCATTCTTGTCCTGCGCCCAGATCATCGCGATAGTCATGGGACACCCCCGCTTTCCGTTTACAACGCCAACCTCCATTATTACCCGTCAAGGCCGCCGCAAACGCAATGCCGTGAAAATTCGGGCAAGGAGGCTCAACGGCGAGCAGATCGTAGACGCAGGTAGAGCGCAAGCGTCAACGCGGCCAGCGAGAAGGTCGCGATGAAAGGCTGCAATGGGGCCCAGAACCCGAGGGCTCCAGCCGTGCCGAGCAACAACAAAATGATCTTGTTACACACCGGGCACGCCACCGCAAACAAAGTGAGCATCACCCCACCCAGCAGACGCCCGTTCTTCTGGAACTCCATCGGCGGGGCCTGCACGGCAAACCACGCGAACGTGAGTGCCGTCGTTGCACCCACAACCGGGTACTCCCACCAGCGAATAGGCACTTCGCGCCCAAAAATCGGGTTGGGGATCAGGTCCGTTGGCAGTCCTAGGAAAAGCAAAACCCCTACCGCCCATGCCGCAGCGATCAGTAGGCGCCTGCGCCGCTCCGCCCTCCTCGCTCCGGTCGCACCAACGTAGTCGGCGCCGAGCCCCTGCGGCATTGGTTGCGAAAGCACCTTTACCGTCGAGTTCTCCATGGTTCACCTTCCTCCTTCACCCACCACACGATACCCCAGGGGGTTTCGCCCCGCGAGCGTTCCCCGCTCAATGAGATTTTCATTCAGGAGGAGTCAGCTACCCTCTCGCCATCAAGAACGTCCCGGTGGCTGCGGTTAGGCGCTGTGCGACGGGAACTGCCCGTTTAGGCCCCTAGCCGGGGACTCTAACGAGTCCGCGCGCAAACACCAAAGTGGCCCCGACACACGCGACAATCATCGCAAAATTGCGTGCCTGTTGCTTAGTGATGTGCGACGAGACTTTGCGCGCCGCGACGGTGCCAAGCCCTGTCCCGACAAGACCCGCCACGAGGGTCGCAACTGCCAGGCGCCCGTCGTGCGGGCCATACCCAACTGCCAGTTTCAGCGGAATGTTCACCGCGTTCATCGCCAAGAAATACACCTGCAATGTCGCAGCGAAACTGCGCTGTGGCCACTGCGCCGCCCGCGCATAAGCCGTAAGGACCGGCCCCGCCTGCCCCACCGACGCCGACAAAAATCCACCCATTCCGCCGGTGAAATACATGGGGAGACGCCCCTGTGCTCGAGGCATATTTCGCGCAACGAGGGTGAACGCAACGAGAGTCAGCATTATCAGCCCCACCACAACGTCCATCATGGAGGCATCCAAGTTGCGGGTTAGTAGCACCGTCGCGAAAATCACCGGTACCGCCGCCACGGTAAAACGAATCGCTATCGCCCAGTCCACGTCCTTACGCTTCTCGAGGAGCAACGTCCCTGCCGTCACCGAGCCAATAACATTGCCCCACAGCACCCCTTCCGCGGGGCCAAACAAGGTGATAAACACCGGGACTGCCACCAGCCCAAAGCCCATGCCAGCAATGCTCTGAACGCCCGACGCCACCAATGTCGCGCCCACAATAACCAAAAGCGCCCACGCCATTCCCATGCCCTTCACCATACTCCCGGCCGCTTTCTCGCGCCCAACGCGGCACCATGCAGTTGCCAGGCAAGCTCCCTGTATACCTTCTCGCTTGCTACCGCCCTGTATTCACCAGCGGGCGCCTTGCGATCGCGGCCGCGCTCATCCACCATGCACCCCATCCGAACGGGTCCGGACATGCACTCCTACAATCGCCGTTCATCGAGCCTCCAATTGGCGGTGCCCGGTGCCAGACCTTCTGCCTCTCGACTGTAGGCTGAGTTCAACTTTGCCCTGGTCTGCTCATTTGTGAGCTTCTACCGGCCTCGGAAATGCGCTTTTCTATTCGTTAGAAACCGCAATTTCGAAGCCTGATTTGCAAGTGGTGACGAACAGCACCCGCTAAGCGTTTGAATTCCAGCCACCGGTTTCATACAGTTGAAATACCGACGCGGGGTGGAGCAGTTCGGTAGCTCGCCGGGCTCATAACCCGGAGGTCGTCAGTTCAAATCTGGCCCCCGCTACGAGAAAAGCCCGGTATCTCGACGAAAAGTCGTTGAGATACCGGGTTTTGTTTTGTCTCGATGAGGCCGATTCCCTACCTTATTCCCTATGTTTCATCCCAGGCCGCTATCGCGTCCCGAGTGAGGCGCTGGAGGTCGTCCTGCATGTGAGCGCCGTACCCGAGAATCGGCTGCCCAGGGCGACCTCCACCTACTCGGGAGGTCGATATGAACGAGAACACACAGGAAGCGTTCGAAGCGTGGGTCGATAGCGGTATGGCAGAGCCACGGCGCTTTGATGAGTCGTACCAGGGCTACTGGCCCTCGTTCCAGGATTATCTCGCTGAGGAGGTTGAGGAGATGCAACGCAGCTGGACAGAGGAGGCGGTGAGGTACTTCGATTGGAACCTCTACGAGCGCGATCAACTGCACTCGTACACCGTGTGTGATGCCCCTAACGGGGGTGTGTACGTGTTTCTCGACCTGTGATGCGAGAGACCCCCTAGCCAGGTGGCTAGGGGGTCATCTTTTCCCCGGGCTCACAGGCTGTAGCCGTCGCCCTCGCGCTCGGTGTCCTGCCCGTCGCTCGGAGCAAGGTTCGCAACAACATCGCGAACGTTATGCTCGACTCTCCGTTGACGGTGCTCATGACGCTTGAGATCACGCTCGCGCACCGGATCCTTGTAAGTCGTCATCGACTTCATCTGCTCACCGAAGCCGGGAGACTTAGCAAAGGTGAGATACGCCTCCCGCTTGGCCTCAATGAGCGCCTTCACGGCGGGATCGTTAACTCCCTTGACCAAGGTATCGGCAAGGACCCGCACCCCATCCATGAAGAACGTGCGGGCCTGCTCGCCCGAGAGTGGTCGAGATGCCCGGACGTTGGCAAGATGCTGCCCCGCCTCCTGCGCTACCGCCTGCGCCCTGAGGGCGTGCTCGCGTGCTGCTTGCTGAAAACGTTCAGCCTCGGCGCGACCCCGCTCGTAGCCTTCTCGGTGGCCTTCCTCGCGAGCAGTCCGACGCTCTTTCTCGACCTCTTTCCGGGCAAGGTTGACGCGGTACTCCTCACGTTCAAGGTCCTCACCGTCGCTGATGAGTTCTTCACGAGCGGTGGCGAGCTGGCGATGTTCGTCGCGTAGCGCGCCGTAAACCGCTTTGGTCTCGCTTTTGTCATGTCGGAGCGGATCGACCTCGCGTTCAACCGGCCACCCACGTTCGACCATGTAAGCCTTCAGATCGTCCTGATAACGTTCAAGTTTCTGCCTACCCGTGAGCATCTTGCCGTCCTCCCCCTTTACATCACGGTGCGCGGCGTAGGCCCGTGACCACTCCGGGCGAAGTTGCCCCTCGTGCTTGGGATCAGCGGCGAACGTGTCCGCGAGCAGTTGTATGTGGGGCGTAGTTTCTGAGTGCTGAATGTCGAAGCCGAGGATCCCGTCGAAACCTCCCGGGATGACGTTGTTTCCGAGGAAGCGCACAACGTCGACGAAGTACTTTTGAGCCTCGTTACGATCGCGTGCGATCCAACGTGAACGACCCTTGCCGTAAAAATCCGGGACCTCTTTACACATGCTCTTGGGCAGATGAGCAACGAACATGGAAGTCGTCACCGTTCCGCCTCGCATCTTGCCATTCTTGTCCGGCTTATCTTCACGCAGCGGTGAGGACAATCGATCCACCCTTGCCTGCCCGTAATCGATTACCTCCTGCATGGACGTGGCGCGAACAAACTTGCCCGTTCCGTCGTTCACGAACGCGCGGTCAAGAACCTCGTCCTCAACGACGATATTCGTGTTCTCGCGCGCCCAATACTCGACCGCCTTCGGGTCGAGTTCGCGCATCATTTCATGGACAATCGCGCGCCGTTCCCCGACGGCTTTCGTGTGCGTGACCCGAAATCCGGTGCGTCCTGTTGCGTCGCTCATTTTCTTCGCCTCACTCGTTCATGTTGTTCTCTCGTTCGTCGTCGCAGTGGCGGTGCGAGCGGGGACCCCTGCTCCCTGCGGTCGCTTGCCCCTTCTCGCGCCTCCACCGCATCCGTGTGCCAAATCTTCGGGTCCCCGGTCGCTGCGCTCCCTGCCCAAAGATTTGCCCCACGGATCACACAGCTGTAACCACGGGACCCTCGCTTCGCTACCCGTGGTCACACCTGTGTATTAACCCCCTAAGACACTTACGCTTCGCTCCAGTGTCCGGGGGCTGCTCCGCAGGGGCGGTACCACCTCTCCAGACCTGCGCTTGCTCGGTCTGTTTGAGGTGGTACCAAGGCCGTCACCACTGTGCCGGTGGCACACTGGTTCCGTCCTGGTCGTCGCCGTTATCAGACCCCCACGGGGGGTCTGACTCCGGCTCCTCTGGAGTGCTGTTCTTGGTGCTGTTCACACCAAAAACATGACGCACTTCCTCGGCGATTACAGGGTCGTTCAGGGTCTGAACAAGGGCCTGAATCGCCTCCGTCGTTTCCGCAAAAACGAGGGTTGCGACCGCCTCTCCGAGGGCCTGTTTTGCGGAAAGCAATTCATCCGCGCGTGCACGCTTGAGTTGATTGCGGAGCGTCCGGGCGCGGGTGTTCGCCTGCTCCAATTCCTTCTCGATCTCGGCTGATGTCTTGGTCATGATTTCGTTCCTTTCGTTGGGTTGGTTGGTGGTCTGATTGTGGAACGGCTAGAGGTCCCACTGGTTCTTTGGACGAGGAAGTGTTGCCCGTGGTTTACCGTCGATGTATTCGATCTCCACCTTCGGAATGAGGTCGATTTTCCCGATCGCAGCGAGTTCGACTTTCTTTGCCGCGAGCATCTCCCGCTCGCGCTGCTTCCGGGCCAGCTCATTGGCCTTGCGCCGCTCCTCAGCGGCCTTATGCTCGGCGGCCCTCCGGTCGGCCTCGATGACCTCGAGCACTTGACGAGCAACGGCCCACGTCCGGGTGCTGAGCTCGGCCTTCTCGCGCGCCTCAATCTCCTCTGGCGTGGGCTCTGTCTCAATGATCTTTTGTCCGGCAGTCGCAAACTCACTCAAGATGTCGTCGACACTCACGGACTCGTCGTCCGAGCCGGTTAGCCGGGCGCGTTGTTCCAGGATCGGCGCGACGGTGCGCGCCTCGATCTGGCGAATCGCGGACTCCCGTTCGGCGGCATCGGTGATCGCCTGGCAGCGGCGATTCAAGAGTTCGAGGTTGTGACGCAATCGCTCATGCCGCTCGTACTGTTGGTACTCGCGGGTGCCGTTGAGAAAGCCGAGGTTCACGTAGATCGAGAACTCACCCTCCTGCACCGGGATGATGAGGGGAAAACGGCGGTATGCCTGATCCTTGTTCTCCGAGGTCTGGACGACCTTGACCCCCATCCTGTTTGTGTAGGCGTATTCCCCAGCAAGGCCGTTGAGAAACGTCTTGTAATCGTCAGGCCCGGTGACGATGTTGACCCGGTTAACCAACTGTGTGTGAGAACCCTTGACGTTGACGATGACCTTCTCCGAGGCGTCGCGGTACGGACCCAGGACCCGGAACAACAGACCCCGGTCTCGACGACAAGCGTCAAGCATGGTAGAAGCTCGAAAATCCGACCAGATGATGACCTCCTCGCCGTCGTAGTCTTCAAATGAAACGTTCGACCCGCCCACGGTGAAGTAGGGCTTCTCCGCCGTCGGGTTGAGGGACCGAGCGAGGGCATGAGCGAGGAGGTCTTTGCCTACCCCACCAGGCCCAAAAACATAAAAGTTCACGACCTCCAGGGGAGGGGCCAAGCTGGCCAGATAGTCGGCCCGCAGGCCCTTGAGGTGGCTCATCACCCCCGGCGCTGACCAGAGTTCAAGGTCGTGCTTACGCACGTGATCGAGGCTCCACTCACCACCGGCAACCTTGAGAGCGGCCTCCTTGCGACGACGCTGGAGCGCCTTGCCCAGACCCTTCTCCTGGCGGGCTATCTTGTGCTCCTCCAGATCGGTACGCCAGTCCCAACCCTTCGAGGCGTGAACCTCCGAGTCGTCATAAAGGTGCTTGCCTGCTGCCTGCTGCTTGGGGTTCTCGTGGGTGAGGTATTCAACAAGGTCGAGAAACGCCGACGGGGGCTTTGGCTCCACACACTGCGGTGGCACTCCAAACGCACGGGCGACCTGAGCAATTGACGCAAAAGAACTGCGTTGGATCACAACGTGGACATGCGGGGCTTTAGGCGCCCCCTGGACGAGGGCGGAGTTCTTTGCGACCTCGGCAGACGTGTACACATCCTTGTCGTGCAGAATCCAGGCGAAACGCTTCACACCCTTCTTCGCGAGCGCCTTTCCCACCTGCTCCGTGGTGATAAGGGTCTGGCCTGTGGACGGATGGCTCAGGTTCTGCGTAATCATAAAAACACGACCCCCTGGCTCATTCGCGTAAGCCCACGGCCCCCCGTCTCGATAGGGATCCTCATCGGTACCGACGAGACCGAGGAACCGCAGTGCCTCGGGTGTGGATTCAGAGTAGTCGTTCCAGTCGTTTTTGGTCGTTTCACTCCCAAAAACGACTGAACCGACTGCGCGGGACACAAGCCCAGTGTCCCGCGCATTATCGTTGGTATCACAGGGAAAAGTAGGGGTCGAAGAACCCGGAACGACTAAAACGACCGGGTTTTTTGGTTGCTCTGAAATGCCCTCAAACCCCTGTTTTTCGTTCCACTCCGCCGTCGAAAGACAGTCGTTTTCACACGAGGGCGTGCCCCCTTCGGGGGCAAGCGTCGGCCCCTCCGGGGCCTCCCTCGCGGGGGAGAGGGTGAGGTCGGCGGGGTTCATCGCTGATCTCCCGTCGTCTCGACACGAGTATCCCGAAGGAACGCATCGAGGTCCTTAACGAGGTACACGATGCGCGGACGACCAGCGCCTCCAAGACGCGAATACGCAGGCCCCAGGCCACGAACTCGCCAGTTGGCGAGCGTCTGACGGGATAAACCAAGATAAGTGGCAGCTTCCTCAGCAGTGAGGGCAGCAGGGGTGACGAGGGTAGTAGGGGTAGACATTGAGGTCTCCTAGACATGAAGCATCTAGGCGACCCGAGTGGGATAGTCCCCGGTTGCAGCGGTGCTGCGTCGCTTGTGTGTGCGGTTCTGATGACCGCGCCGTCCAGTACGGCGTCCCCTATCTGTCCCCAATAATACCAGATCGCACCTCACAGGGCAACAACTGGGCTGTTGAATTGAACCACAGTTGCTAGTCCCTATGTATCATAGAGACATGCCTAGAGTTCAAATACCCTCAGGAACGAGCACAATCGACTCGGTGACCCCCGTCCGCCTGCCGAACGGGAAATACCGCATCCAATGGAAAATACGCCTCCATGATGGACGCCTCCTCTCGCGCGACACGACAGGCTCGACGAAAGGCGAAGCGCGAGCAAGGGCGCATACCAAGGCGGCCGAACTGCTGGCTCAGGGCGGAGCAGGTGGCAACTGGAAGCCCTCATCACTGGCAACCGAGTACCTGGAGAAGGTCTCCAAGCCCATCGTCACTGACTCCTCAAAACTCTCGAAGAACTCAAAGAATCGCTACAAGACCGTCCTTGCCTACCTCGACGAGGCGTTCAAGGGGTACTCGATCGCCTCGGTAACGCGACGACGCACCATCGAAGAACTCTTGAAAAAGATCGCCACCGAGCATGGATCGGAAAGTGGCCGTCACGCAAAAGGCGTTGCCAGCCGATACTTCTTCGAAGAACTCATCAAAGACGACGTAATCGAATACAACCCCCTCGCTGGTGCCCGGATCGACCTCGGGAACGTGAAGAAACGCGAAAGGCCCGAAGGTGGACGTGCGCTCACCAGCGCCGAATACGACCGTGTACTCACACACCTTCTCACCGTGGACCCCGCCGAGGGTGCGGACCCACCAAAGCGAGGGAGATACACGCTCGAAGATCGCGTGGCCGTCCACAGGAACTGCATCGACCTCACCCTGCTTCAGATGGCCACGGGGTTGCGCGTCAGTGAAGCGAGGACGCTTCTGTGGTCCGATGTCATTGAAGACGGCAACGGTCGCCCTGCGTGTCTCATCAGGGCTGAGAATGCGAAGACAGGCAACCCGCGTGTTGCGGCTCTCGTCGAGCCTGCGGTGTACGAGCACCTGCTTCGACGAAAGGATGAGATCGGCGGGCAATATGTTGTCGGTGCGCCGTTGAATCCCGACACCGAGTGGGACAGGTTCAACGCCCAGAAAGTCCTCAAAGGCTTCTACGTCGAACTCGCCAAGGCGTGCGAGGTGCCCCTGCTGGAAACGCACCGAACGCACGTCTGGCGGACAACCCTCAATACCCTGTATCGGACAGACGTTGACGCGCTATTGCGTGCTCGAACACTCGGGCACTCGCTCGATGTCAACGCGCAGGCCTACAGCGATCTATCCGACCTCACGAGCCTCTACGAGGCCGCACGGGCACGGCGCGAGGAAAGGTAGGGAGTCCCTACCTTATTCCCTATGTTTCATCGTGAATATCCCACATCGAGCAGTATCAAGCGGTAACCTAATCGGCGCACTTACCGCATGATTCCAACGAATACTTGGCTCTACCGCGCTATTTCACTGTGAAACAGTTCAGACCCCGGAGGTCGTCAGTTCAAATCTGGCCCCCGCTACCACTCAAATCTCGCCACATCGAAATGTGGCGAGATTTTTATTGCTCTGCAGCAGCACGACATAGTCATCAAATTGAGGGTGAACACGTCGGCCGATGAAACAGCATCCAAACCAAAGCTCATCCCGCCACCTTCAACGATTCAGACCCAAAGCGGCGAAACTGACAGCACAAACAGGTACTTCCCCTCACGCACGGTGCTACACCTGGCAGGCTCGACCAGCGTCCCGACCCAAAGCGGCAGAAATCCCCTCCCAGATAACCACTTTCCCTCACGCACCATCACAGCACTGCTCCTTCCCCTCACGCACAACTACCACACCGCTCCTTCCCCTCGGCGCCCAACCACGCCTCCTTTCATCTTCTCCACTTCGCCCCTTCCGCCACGCATGAATTAGAGGAAATCGCAGCGCTTTTTCTTCAGCACACCAACCTCGCGAGGAATCTGAAGGTGTACCGCTCCCGATAAAAACTGTTTATCCTTGTGCTAAGAACGCTCACAGAAAGGTGGCGGCCAGGGACCAAGGCCATGAAAACGGGAAAGATTTTAGTTTCAGCGCTACTCGTCGCGGCGCTAGTATTTGGCTTCGGCTTCATCGCATATCACTACCTGACAAAATCGCAAAACAGTTGCGCCGAAGCCACCGAAGACCACGCAGCCGCTGTAAAGCAGTACGAAACAGAAGCCGTGAAAGCGCGGGAGTTACTCAACTTCTTCAACGACGAAAACTCCTTTGGGTACTCCACCAGCGACGAAGCCACTCCCCTCATCAAAGCCACACGAGAAGCACTGAGCGAAGCACCCGAAGCTGTCGCGACTTGTTCCTCCGCTGCCGACGCGAAGGCCATAACTAGAGCCACTCGCGAAGCCAAGGAGCACACAAAAATCCTCACCGAATCAGTCCAAAGACTCACCGAAGGCGTACTAAATTACGCTGCGCCTCTTATCAGTGAGAAGAACGGCGAATACCGAACCGCGATTACGGAGGCTCTAGCTAGCGCGAAAGCGAGCTTAGCGAAAGCAAACACCTCCGAAGGGTACGGGAAGGTCGAAGGATCACTAAATCTGCTGATGGGTGCGCAACGACTAGTCGACTCGCCGCCCGAAATACCCGAGGTGCCCAGCGAGCTGAAAAGTCTTGACGATTTGCGCGCGGCCAACGCGACACTCGACCGAATAAGCGAAATAAAATCTAACGCGGAACACTACTCCACTGCCCTCAAAGGATCCATCGACAAATACAGCGACGAGCTGGACAAGAAAAAAGAGGAGATGAAGAGGGAAGAGGAAGCCAAGAAACGCCGAGAAGAAGCGGAACAAAAATCCTCTTGCAACGACATCATCGTAGTTGGGAAGCAGTGCACTAACTACACGGAGATCCAGTATCTTGCGTCAAACGGCTGGGATCTGGACAGCGCGATCCAGGACGCGCAAAGCGAAGGGTGCGCCAGCATCAAACCTGACAGCAATCCTTGCGGTAACTGACGTTATACGGCCCTGCCTCCAGAGGGAGCCAGCGAATTAGACCTGCCTCCAGGCTGCTCGCTCTTCTCTAACGACAGCACCTTAGCGACATCCGTGCCCCTGTTAGCATGGCGTCCTGAGCGACCGCTCCGCTTCGAGACCGAACCTACCGCGTGACACAAGACACCTCAACTTGTCATCTTGACATGGTTCGCAGCCACGTCCGTGAGGGAAAGAGCCTGTTTCTGCCGATTTGTTGACAGTTCCCGTCTGAATCGCGCGCGAGGCCGATGCTCCAACCACAATCGTGAGGGAAACTGCCAGTTTAGATGCCTGTTTTAGCCGCTTTGGGTCTGAATCGATTCCCTGCGACAAGCCATTGGGCAGATACTGCTCGACTGAATAAAAAGCAGGCTGCCACCACGCGGTAGAGGCCTCTAGGCCAGAAAGATTTCGGTAGAGTCGCTTTAGGTCTGAATACCGGCAGAGAGAGAAACCATGTGCCCTTGTGGTTCCGCAAAACCCTACGAACAGTGCTGTGGCCCGTTCCATCGGGGAGGCAACCCGCCCACGGTCGAACTCCTTATGCGCGCCCGGTATTGTGCGTTTGCACGTAAAGACCGCGACTTCCTGCTCCGTACCTGGCATGCGCAAACCAGACCGAACTCCCTCACCTTCGATGACGCCATTACATGGACAGGCCTCGAGATCATCAAAACCGTGAAGGGACAGCAACCCGACTCCATGGGCATGGTCCACTTCCGCGCCCACTACCTCACCCCGCAAGGCCCGGGCATACAGGAAGAACGCTCTCGATTCATCCGCACAGAGGACGGCTCGCCTTGGGTTTACGTCGATTAATTTTTGAGGATGAAGCTGGCCCCTCGCCACGCCACAGTTTCGCTTGCACCGTGTTTGACCAGGATTGCACGCTGTTCGCGCCTACAGAGGACAACGAGGTCATCTAGGCTCCTGCTGGACGCTCGGATTATCATCCGAGCACCTGGCGGCTAATAGCTAGGTTTTGTCAGCGAGATGATGGGCTTGCGCACCTCGAACTCGCTACTAGTGGACGTGGTGGTACGCTGCTTCGGCATGTCGAAACTGGAACCAGCTACATTAACTTTCGCGTCCCACACGGTTGTCACGGACACGTGAGTTCGGCCTTCGTTGCGGTAGGTCCAGGTGATTGACTCGTTCGGATAAGGCGCGCCATCGGTGGAAACAACCAGTTCAGAGGCACCTCCACCGGGTTCGTTGAACTGGATCTGGTGCTCTCGAACGCTCCAAGTTACAGTGACGTCAAACCCATCGACGTTTACCGAGTTAGTCGGCTTCTCCCCAGTCATGTAGACAATTGTTGGCACCGTGGCAAAAACCCAACCCTTGTTGGGTTGAATGTTCACTCGCATGCCTGCCAAGTTTGCGTCATCGACCGCTTTAGCAACTATCTGTGACAGATCTACCGGACGATACTCAACTCCACCATCGGTGGTACTACCGCCGGTTGGAGTCTGAACCCGGCCAGTAACCGGATCAAAACACAGCTGATGCGCATGACTGCCATTAGAGAACCGGCGCAAACCGCACACCTCAAGCGTGTCCCAACCTGCTTTGCCAGCCGAATCAAACCGCACGCCCTTAGAACCATCAGGGAGTAAACCCAAATCATAGATGCCGACATACTTCAGTAGAGGAGAAGTAAAAACATCGAGCGGACTCGCTTTTTCAACACTATTCCAGGGTGAGCTTCCTGGCTCAGAAACAGTATTGACAAATGGAAAAGGAAAGCTGATAGTCGCAAAAACCATAAGAAGCGCGCCGAGCGACTGTGTAAGGCTAATCACCGAAGGCCTCCTCTTCAGTGCCAGCTTGGGCATCTGATACCTTCCAGCCTTCATCCCAAGAAACCTCCACAGCAAAAATTATGGTGTCTTGAGGATGAATCTTGGGGCTACTCGCACCATTCTCGTAAAACTTGTACTCGGGAACATTGGCTTGCAACTGTGTACCATACTCCGCTCGAGGTGTAGAGCCTCCATCTAGGCTCCCATTTACTCTGATGTCATCAGTGTAAAAGCCCTCATAATACGCATCTGATTCGGCAATCCCCTCGATAAAATCAAGCATATTTGCACACGATTCAGAGCCGGACACACAAATTTCACGCAAGGGTTTCGGATCCCGTATGGCCACCGAGTACATGAATATCTTCATCGCATACACAGAAAATGCCTGCGCTCCTAGTACGGAGTGCTCGTGCGCCTCGGCCGGCATTTCTGGTTTGGGGTGCGGGTAGAGCACGTCTGCCGGTGGGATTGTCGGGGCCGTACTTGGCGCTTCAGTTGCAGCTTGGGAAGCAAGAGAAGTTTGGGCCTCCTCGGCCCCGTTATTCCCCGGTGAAGAACACCCTGCGATGCCCACGCTAAACAAACTTAGTATGGCCACAGCTGTCATGGTTTTGGGATGGCGCATCGCACTGAACTCCTCGAATGTGAAACCTGTACAAGGAAAGTACGACATACGAGCGCCAATTCCTAGACCGTCTCAAAATTCTGTGAATAACTCGGATTAGAAATGAGCGCTTCTCCAACTCGGCGTCGCGCCAGTTTCGAAAAAGATGACAATCTGCGTGTCGAAGGCACGCCTTGAAAAAATTTAAGAGAACTTCTGGCACTATGGATCTGAATCGCGAGCGAGAGCCAAACACCGGTTGGAGAGGAGGTGCCCCGATGAGCGCATTTCCTCAACCTGAAAAGTATTGGAACACCGAGGAGGGCGAGACACACAACGAGTCTGAGACCCAAAATGCCTGCGAATACAACCTCCCTCAGCTTCAAGACAATGATTTCCAAACAGATGCTGCACGCATCGAACACGCCTCCGCCACTTCCCCACGGGCACCGCGTAAGCCCCGAGTGAGTGGTAATGCCAATGCCGACCACTTGCGCGCAGAACGCAGTTCATACCGGGCACCTCTGCCGCCGGGTGGTTCACAGAAAAACACGGGCAAGCGACCTGAACCTTCACCAGATACAACAAGTGAAATGGCGGCGGCCTCGAAAAACTCTGCGGTTACGAAGATAAGAAACACTTTTCAGACCCTAAATGCCGGCCGCAACAAGCACCGAGATGCCGCTGATAAACCACAAAAAGACAGGGTCGTAGCCGGCGTGCTGGCCATTTTGTTGGGAGCGTTTGGAACCCAGAACTTTTACCTAGGTAAATACAAACTAGCGGTTATCCAGCTGCTGATTACCTTGCTATCTGCACTGGGGCTCGCTCCCATCGTTGCCATGTGGGGAATTCTTGAGGGAATCATGTACCTGTTCGGTTCAGACCCGAAGTGGAAAGTTGACGGGTGGGGGCGTCCTCTCGCAAACTAGACCCCCTGCTTTGCGTTACAGGACAAATCACGATTCAGACCAGAAGTGCCACAAAAGCCTCCTTACATGCCACTTCCCGTCGGAATCTCAATCGTGCAGAGGCGGATTCGTAGCGATTCCGACCTAAACCGTCTTGACCGCCTCGGATTCCTGGCACTTCCCGTCTGAATACGGCCCAGCCCCGCATAGTCTGCCTCCGACCGCACCTCCATCGCCGGCCCGCCCCTGCTCACATGTTCTCCATGCCCTACCAGTTTCCCAAGCCGGGCTCTCATAACAGAATCCACACCCCTCGTCGGATAGCACCCCTCGAAAATCACAATCATGATGCCCTTTCACGCATGGGAAATATTCACGACATCGCAACATGGGCGCAATCAGGTCGCACTATCACGAGGCGCAAAAACAGTAGCCGCGTCAGACTCGCCTACGGCCTTTGGGCGCAAATTCAACCCGGCTCCCCCTGGGAAATCTGGGAGGCCGTCCAAAAGGAGCGAGCCCGCCGTGTACTTGACATGTCCGCCGAAGGCACGGCCCTAGACGGAATCATTGCTGCCCTCATCCACGGCGCACCGATCCCACACAAAACCTGGGAAATCGAGCTCATCACAGGAGTCAAGCATTCCCGCCACCACTCCAAATGCAAACTACGTTTCGTAGGCGAGTCCACTTACCAGTGGTTCGGCAACGCCCTCGGTCTTTTGCCCGCACAAGCCCCATCGGGATCGCCCGGAACGAGCCTCGAGGCATCCGCATCAATGCACAGCCACAATCTGCCCCGAATCCACGAGGCAGTAGTCAAACGAAGCTCCAGAACACTTCCCGCTTCCGCCTACACAACAATCGATGGCATGAAAACGCTGAGGTGGGACTACCTCTGTGTGGAGCTACTGGCGCGCCACCCCGCACGGCATTGTGTGCCCATAGTCGACTGGTTCATCCAACAACGCGTCCGTGAACACAAACGTGACCGGGCCGCCGTCGAAGCAACCTTTCGGACCATCCTTCTAAGGTTCGAAACAATCCTGGCAAGCCGAAAAGATCACCGCGGCAAACGACGCGCACGACGCAATCTGCGCCTCATCTCCCCCTGGTCGGAAAGCATCGGCGAATCGCTACTAAGACTCGAACTTCACCGTTTCGGATTTCCTCCTGCCACCGAGCAATTCGAAATCGGAGAAGGCAGACGCCGCTACTTCGCGGACTTCGCCTACCCATCGAAGGGGCTAGCGCTCGAATTTGACGGCATGATCAAATACGACGGCAGCCTGCTCAGCCCCGAGACTGCCCTACATGACGAGCGTCAACGAGAAGAGACTATTCGCAGCAAACTCCCACACCTCGAACGGTTCACCTGGGGAGAGTTCAAATCTGGGAGCCTGTCCACTCGCCTCGGCAAGCTTAGATCCAGATACTTTCCCGGAGCATTAATGAAACGCCTCATCTGAACATTGAAACGAAGCACCACCCCACGTGTTGGAGCCTATTTCAAGACTCGTGCGTGTGCTCCCCCGCGCTATGACACAACTTTTAGGCCGGCAACGCCCGCAACGATCATGCCAATGAAGACCAACTTCAAAGCTGTTAGTGTCTCAACCCCAGCGAACGCTGCCCACAGCACCGTTGTTGCCGCACCAATCCCAACCCAAATCGCGTAGGACGTTCCAACCGGCAAGTCACGTAGCGCCAAATACAGGCCACTCACAGAGATTATCGAACCGACCACAAAACTCAGCACATTTAGCAACGTAAGAGCACCACCCGCCATACGGTCCAATGCACTTGCCCACATGGCCTCAAACATCGCGGAAACCACTAGAATCACCCACGCCATCAGCGTCCTCCTTAATCAACTTCGAACGAGCCCGCCGCTAGAGTTAGCGCCGATTCAAATATCGCGCGAACATTCTCATTCGTAACCGCAAAAATAATCGTTTGTAAAGCCCTGCAAGCACCATTCTCCGCACTGTTCCAGGCCATCACAGCTGAAGCCGCGACCCGCGCAACCTCTTCCATTCCCCAACCGTAGGCGCCAGCAGAAATAGCTGGGAAAGCCACCGATCGGGCACCCAACTGTGTGGCTAACTCCAAAGAGTTCCGGAATGCCGACTCGAGCAGATGCGGATCTTCCTCGCCTGCATGACGATTCGGACCAACCGTGTGGATGACCCAGAGTGCCTGCAAATCATAAGCCTTTGTAGCTACGGCCTGCCCAGTTGGTAGCCCGTCCGGCAACTCCGTGTCCCGTATCCTGCGGCATTCTTTAAGCAAACCCGGACCGGCTGCCCGATGAATTGCGCCATCAACCCCGCCACCTCCCAGCAGCGAGGAGTTTGCCGCATTCACAATCACATCGACTTCGAGCAAAGTTATATCTGCTACCTCGACGATTAGGTTCAAAACGGCCTCCCTTCCTGGCTACCCGCTACAACCGTATGTCATGCGCGTCCCGATCGCGTGCGAGACCCAAAGTGACACAAAATCCTGATCATGGAGGCACTTCCCCTCTCGAAACCGTTAGGCGCTCGAGCGCCCCGCTAGCTTTCAGACCCAAAACGGCGAGAACAAGGGAGAAATCAGGCACTTTCTCTCACGCAGCGCGGCAAGGCAATCCGTTTGTGACCGCATTCCGACCCAACCGGCCAGAATTACCACCAAAATAGGCATTTCCCGTCGGGCACGTGGTTTAGAGCTGCCAACCGAGAATTCGAGCCTTATGCAGAGGCCGGGCCCACCAAAAGCGCGGGCCGAAGCCAGGCCCATGAGCCCTCATCGCCGGAGGCAACGCCGCGGCGCCCACCCCCGGGTAAAGCAAGGCCTCCCGCCTACCAGCTTATCGCTGGCAGACGGGAGGCCCCAAGTTTACGCTACTACTTAGCGGCTGTGCCCTCCGGCTCAGTGGGCGCGGCCGTCGGTTCAGGCGCGTCAACAGTGAGCTCCTCAGGGCTGAGCTGAGTTTGCGTGTCCAGCTCGTTCTGCAAACGCAGTGCTTGAGTCAAGTAGTTCTGCAAGCGTTGTTGCTGCTTACCGTACTCGGCCCAATCGCCAGCCTTCATCGCGTCCTCACCCGCAATGATGGCATCACGTGCACCTTGCAAGGCGCTGGTCAGCTTCTGCTGGGTCGACAGGTCCAAATCCTCACCGTCTCCCGATCCGGATCCGTCCGTACTTCCCGTGCCTTCAGCTAGCTCCGCCGCCGAGTCACCCTTGAATGTCATATCGAGGGCGCCCTCAAGCGTCTCACTAAAGCCAACGGAATCACCAAACGCGGTCATGACCTTACGCAGAACCGGGTACTTGGTTGAACCCGTACCCTGTAGGTAGACCGGCTGCACGTATAGCAGGCCGCCACCAACAGGCAGAGTCAGCAGATTTCCGAGGATTACCTCGGACCCTTCTTGGTCCATCAGGTTCAGCTCTCGCGCAATCTCCGCGTTCGCGTTGAAGTTGTTCTGCACCTGGCCCGGCCCCGGCACCGTGGTCGAGGATGGAAGCGCGAGCAGACGCAACTGACCATACCCCTCACGCACCTTACCTGCCTCAGACCCCGTCTCAGAGTCAACAGCGAGGAAGCCTGCCATCGGTTCTCGATCCGCACGTCCGCCCGGCACGAATACCGAGGTCAAAGAGAACTCTGCGCTTTCTTGGCCCGGCATCTGCATCGTCAAGTAGTACGGAGGCTGAACTGGCGTAGAGCCATCAACGTTTCGCACTGACGTGGGGTTTTCGGACAGCCTCCAACGGTCACCGCCCGTGTAGAAATCGCCGGCCTCGGTCACGTGATATGCGGCAAGCAACGACCTCTGAACCTTGAACAGGTCCTGCGGGTAGCGAAGGTGCGCCATCAGGTCACCCGAAATGTCCGCGAGCGGCTTCACCTGACCGGGGAAGGTCTTCATCCAGGACTTAAGGATCGGATCCTCCTCATCCCACTGGTAGAGGGAAACTGAACCGTCGTAGGCATCAACCACTGCCTTCACCGAGTTACGCATGTAGTTGATGTTCGGCTGCGCGGCGTACAGCGCTGAATCCTGCGTGGAGGCATCCGCAGTTGCTGCGGAAACATTCACGTGCTGCGCATACGGATAGTGGTTCGACGTGGTGTAAGCATCCACGATCCACACGAGGCGTTTAGGCGTGGACGGGTCACCATCCACGTCCACCACTGCCGGGTAGGGCCTACGGTCAAGCGTGAGGTAGGGTGCAACCTTCGAAACTCGTAGTGCCGGGTCACGGTCGTACAGAATCTGCGATTCAGAGTTAATCTGAGACGCGAAGAAGATGTTCGTCGACTGGAACTTGATTGCAAACAGGAGTTTGTTGAAGAAGTTGCCAATGGACGGGCCACCATCACCATCGAACGTGGTTGGAACCTGGCCGCCGGACTGCTCATCGGGGTAGTCCAACTCGAGCGGGTCGGATCCTTCAGGAGCGCCAACAATCGAGTATTCGGGCGAGTTCGGCGAGAAATACACCCTCTGCTCATACTCTCCAACGTCGCCGGTGGAAGGAATACCGTCCTCCCACCACTGCGGCTCACCCTTCGAGTCAACCCTGTTGCCGTAAGCGGCCACCACGCCGTATCCGTGCGTGAAAATGGTGTGCCTGTTAACCCAGTTCTGTTCGTTGTTGTCGAGGCCCTCGAGGTCGATCTCGCGAACCGCGATAACCGTGTCCCTCTTCTGACCGTCAATCTCGTAACGATCAACGTTCAGCTGATCCTCGAACGTATAGTACGAGCGCGACTGCTTTAGCTGTCGAACAGTCGGTGAAATTATGTCCGGGTCAATAAGACGGATCTGCTGCGTTGACGCCGCATCGTCACGGAGCTGGCCAGTGGCGGTATCAGTCCTCGCCGCGTAGGTCTGAACTTCAACATCCTCGAGGTCATATGCCGCAAGCGTCGCGTCAATGTTGCGCTGAATGTAGGGCGACTGCAGGGCGCGCTCGTTTGGACGCACCTTGAACTGTTGGATCAGCGCAGGGTATGCCATTCCCAGAACAAGGGCGGAAACCACCGTAACAGCAACACCCGCCACGGGCAGGTGCCATGTGCCGCGGAAGGCCGCAACCACGAAGAGTATCGCTACAAGCACCGAGATAACCGCGAGTATCAGCTGCGCCGGAATGTAAGCATTAACCTGCGTGTACAGGGCGCCATCCGAAGGTGATCCGGTGGTCTCAACCAGCGCCCGGTAAGGGGCAATCCAATAGCGCAGGCCAACCACTAGCGACAGGATTGCCGCAAGGATTCCAACCTGACGCCGAGCCGGCCTCGTAACCCGAAAACGAGGAGCCACCTGAATAGCACCGTAAAGGTAGTGCACCACGATGGAAGCGAGAAGGCTCACGACAAACACCGTTGTGAAAAGCGAGAGGATCATCTTCAAGAGCGGCAAGGTGAACACGTAGAACGAAACGTCGGTGTTGAACTGCGGATCCGTAACTCCGAACGGAGTTCGGTTCATCCACATGATGATCTGCCGCCAATCTGCGGCAAGCCCGAGGCCAGTGAACAGACCGATAACCAGCGGAACTCCCCAGAAAATGACGCGTCGCAGCGACGTCATTTTCTCCTGATACTGCATTAGGCTTTCGCTACGGCCTCCAAGCATTGAACGCGGACGTTTCTTGTGCGCCCAGTTCATGTTCAGGCCAACAATAGTGGCGTTCACAACCGTTGCCACAGCGACAATCGCTAGAATCGACAGCCACTTGGTCCACAGCACTCGTTGGGCTTCCAACTGGTTGAACCAAAGGACCTGCGTCCACAAATCGGACGCAACGTAGATGAACGCCCCAAGAATCACAAGCACCAAGATGGTGATCCGGAAAGGCGTCATCCCTTTCTTAGGATGACTGGGCTTTTGCGGCCGAGGCTGCTCAGGAAAGCCCTGGAATGGAAAACCGCTCACGTTTTTCCTCTCGAAAACTAGCGAGTTTGCTTACATCGTCCGTCCAGTCTACCGATTGGCGAGGCATAAGGCACACGGGAATAATGGTGCTTAGCATACCTGCCTTACGCGCTACCGATCGGGGCTGAACGTTCTGGTTCAAGTGTAGGGCGAGCTACGGACAAAGGAAGTGAACAATGTTTAACGAGGACGAGGCTGCACCAGCCTCCCCCAAGTCAAATGGCGTAACCGGTGCCCAGCTTGGCCTCACGCACGCTGTGCACGAGATTGAGCGAGCGGCCTCGGCCTTGGGGTGGGATCACGCCTCCACTGTTTACGCACTGGTACCCACGGGAGAGTTGTTGGCTTTGGAGGAAGTCCCCGCGGACATGCGCGCACACCTCGAGGCCAGCTGGGACGGCACCGAGACCGCCCTCACTGCAGTCATTCAGGAGGATTTGCCTGGCGAAGATCTGGAGGAAACCCTCGCGCAACTGGGCTGGCCCGAGTCGGTTGCGGGCGCAGCAGTTGCCACCGAACGAGTGATGGTTCCGCCCGCCGTGCAGGAGCAGGCGCCCGCCGATCCGGTAGAGGCCGTCGAGTTCTTCGCTAATCACCCTGACCGGGACGAGGTCCGCATTGTTGCGGGCGTTCTCCGTACCGGCGAGTCCTGGTGTGCTGTGCGAGCCCGCTCGCATGATAACGATGATGAGGTCGCCGAAGGCACCAACCTCGTTCCCGGCCTGGTTGAAGCCTTGTTCACCACGTTCATACCCGCCGAAGAGCGCCGGCCAGGAGGATGCGGTAGCGGCTGCGGCTGCGGGTCCGGAGGAGGCTGCGGGTCCGGGAGCGGACAAGGCGACGACGCTGGCTGTGGGGGCGGCGGCCGCGGCTGCTAACCTCCCGCTCTCGCGGCGGCTTCACACTTCTCGCGCTAGTTGTTCTACACTCCTCGCGCTAGTGAAGGTGCGTGAGGGGAAGTGGCGGTTTTGCACGCCGAATCTGCCAGTTCCCCTCGGAATACCGCAAAACGATACGGCTTCAACCACATCCGTGAGGGGAAGTGCCTAATCAGCGCTCGGTTTTTGCCAGTTTGGGTCTGAATACTTGTAGATAAGTAATCGCCTTGCCACGTCTGTGAGGGGAAGTGCCTAATCTAAGCCGGGCACACGCCAATTTAGGTCGGAATGGTGTACGCCGCAGGAACCCTGGGCCAGCGGGAGAGGACCCGAAGCGCCTTCATGCCCGGCGAAGGATCACTTGGCCTCGCACACCGGGTGATCGATAGTGGCTCCCTTCGAGATGGCCTGCACCGCCTCGCGTGCTTCCGCGAGCGTCGAAACCGGCCAAACCTCTAGGCCATCGGGGATGTTTCCCACCGCCTCGTCGCAATTCGACTTCGGGGCAAGGAACCACTGGGCACCATCACGCTTTGAACCGTACATTTTCTGCACAATGCCGCCGATTGGCTGCACCGCACCGTCATATCCGATCGCACCGGTGCCCGCGATAATCGCACCGCCGGTTGAATCGCCGCCGGTGAACTTGTCGATGATTCCGAGTGCGAACATCAAACCGGCCGATGGGCCGCCGACGTTCTCCAGGTGAATTGTTACGTCGACAGGTAGTTTCACGTCCGCGCTCAGGTAGATACCGAACCGAGAACCCATAAAGTCCGGCCCCGTCTCCTCAGGCAGATAGGTGCGCATGGCAAGGGTTTTCTTCTCACCGTTACGCAAGATTTCCAGTTTCACGGGTATTTCTGGCGGGAGAGTCTTTGGAAGCGCGAACGGAACCGACGGTCGGTCAACCGCATGCCTCTCCCCATCCGGAGTGATGATCGCTTGGAGCACATCGCCCTCCTCGACCACACCCTCAGCGTGCGATCCCGATGTTGCGCCCGCAACCGTCATGGTCACGTCCACGTCGTAGCCGAGCTCCTCCAACGCCACTGAGGCGGCGGTCGACTGCGACGAGGTCATTTGGATTTTACTGAGCTCATCCAATTCTTCGCGGGTAAGGTCACGCGGATAGACCTCCTCCACCGGCCTTACATTGCTCGACGGATCTAGCTTCGCCAGTAGAAAATCCACGAGGGACACGTGTGCATCCGGACCGCCTAAACTCGACACGGTGACCATGCGTAGCTGCCCCTCGGACTGCTTCGCAACGTCGGGCGCGGCAATTTCGATTACAGGATCGCCATTCATAGAACCGAGGACGTCGTACGTCGGCCCCGGAGACGTAATCACATACGGCATCGGAACCGCGAATGCAATGACTCCGACCAGAACTAACGCGCCTATTAGCGCGCCCCACCGTCCGATTTTTCTACGGAGGGAACGTTCACCGGCAGGCTGATTCTCGCCGTCCTCGTTAATTTCCGAAGGAGCGTTGTAATACTCGATAGCCATGTGTTCCTCCAACCGGCCTAGCACTGTGTGGACCGCCGAAACCATTTTGCGCGAATGACTCGAACTTTTCCAAGTGCAAAGAGGCGCGGGGTCATTATGTGCGTGAGGGGAGCTGGCAGGTTCAGCCCCCAAAACCGTCACTTCCCCTCACGGATGCAGTTGAGTCTCTACTCACCAATGCGTATTCAGATACAAAGTGGTCGAAAAGGGAGTCTGATTGACCACTTCCACTCACGCAGCTGATTCCAACCAAGCGCTCCTTCGACATTCAGACCGGAAGTGGCGGGTCTACGCACGAAACCAGCCACTTCCGCTCACGCACGTGAATGCCATCCCATATCTTTAGCAATCTCGCGCACTACAGCCCACTTCCCCTCACGCACGTGAATGTCATGGTTCAATTCCCGGCAGTTACACCCCTTCTTCTCCACCACTTCCCTTCACGTATAGGATCAGTTCGCTACGGGCTAAACCGCTAAATACCAGCCAAAAACACCCTCATCCCACGCTCTCTCAGCGCGACATTTCAAAAGAGGCGGTAATTTGTAGGACATGAGTGAAAACAACCCGGACATGTTTGACTCGAACGATGACAGCAAGAGGTCGCCGTGGGAGGACATACTGCGAAGCATGCTCGGCAGGGAAGCTGCTGACGAGATGATAAAGGCGGTGCGCTCTAGCGGCGTTGACCCCGCGTCGATGGGCGCCGGCATGAAGTTCCCCGGCACTCCCGAAGAGATGCGCTCGATGCTTGGGCAACTGAACTACATGATGAGTTCAAGTAGCGGTCCAATCAACTGGAAGATGGCCCATGAGATCGCCCGCCACCGCGCATGGGGAGACGGCGACTTGCAGATTTCTGCAGCGGAGGGCCAGCGTATCCGCCAAGCACTACAGGTTGGCGATTTGTGGCTGGATGCGGTCACGGATTTAACTCCTCCGCAAGGTGAACGCCACGCATGGCGCCGCTCTGACTGGGTGGACAACACCCTTGACACGTGGAAGCAGATGGTCGAGCCGGTTGCGGTGAATGCAACGCGCGCCCTCTCGGATGCTTTGAAGCAGCAGATGGATCAGATGACGAATCAGGGAATCGGCGAATTGCCGGAGGGGTTGTCTGCCATGTTCACCCAGGCGCAGCCCATGATGGAGCGTCTCTCCGCAGCGGTTTTTGCCGGCCAGATCGGCGAGGCCCTCGGTGGCCTCTCTCATGAAGCGTTCGGTTCAACCGACGTGGGCATTCCGCTAACCGATGGGGGTAGTACGGCCCTCGTTGTTCCTAATGTGAACTCCTTCGTGGATGGTCTGGATATCCCAACGGATGAGGTTTACCAGTTCCTCGCATTGCGAGAGGTCGCGCACGCCAGGCTGTTCCATTCCGTGTCCTGGTTGCGGTCAGAGATCTTGCAGTCCGTGCAGAACTACGCGGCCGAGATCCGTATTGATACGGATGCGATTTACGAGGCTGCCACTTCGATTGACCCCACTGACATGGCGGCGCTCCAGGATGCGATGACAGCCGGGGCGTTCAACGGGGAGCCCACTCCCGCGCAGGAGAAGGCGCTTGAGGATTTGGAGACTCAACTTGCACTCGTAGAAGGTTGGGTTGAGGTGATCACTCTCGAAGCTGGCCGCCCGTACCTGCCGCACATTGAACAGTTGCGCGAGTTGATGCGTCGCCGGCGCGTTTCGGGTGGCGCCGCGGAGCAGATGCTTGAAAAACTGATTGGCCTTAAGTTACGTCCTCGCCAGGCGCGTAATGCGGCGCAGCTTTGGCAGATTGTTTCAAGCGAACGAGGCCGCAATGAGCGCGATGCTCTTTGGAATCACCCCGACTTTGCTCCAACGGCGACGGAGCTTGCTAATCCGGAGGCTTTCCTGCTTGCCCGTAAGCAAAAGGCCGACGCCGATGCAGACATTGACGCCGCTCTGGAGCAGTTGTTGGAGGGCACCCTGGGCTGGGCTGAGGGGCTTGAGCCGGGCCAAGATTCGGAGGGCGATGCAAAGCGCGTAGGCTCCCCCGATACCGTTTCCGATGCGTCAGATTCTGATGCCAACGGATCAGGCTCTCAGGATAGGGGGTCAGTGTCTGGTGTTGAAGGGTCGGATTCGGATCATAGCCGGGATGGGTCCGCCGACGACTCCGGGGATGATGCTACCTCTCGCGATGACGAGGATCAGTAGCGAAGGCAATACCAGGCATACCTGACCTCCGGGGTTAGTTATGTTCTCTTAGAGGACGTTGATGCGCGAAGCTTCGGCGCCCTCGTCATCCGCCTTTTCATCGGCCTGGGCATCTCGACGGGAACTCTCCTATCCGTCCTGACATAGAAAATGTGGGAGCTAAGGCTCCCACATTTTTGAAGTTATGAAATGCTACATCGTGTTTACGATGAGTCCGATGTGCGTGTAGAAGTTCAAACAGCCAAACAGCCCGATCAGAATGCCGCAAATCATCCACAAACGCATCACGAGAGCCATCAGGCCGCCGCCCTTAGCTTCGCTGTTGGCCTCATTCGAGGCCCGGAAAACGCCAAACGGGAACAGCACGCAAGCCAGGCCGATGACGAAGAAGAAGACCGACATGAAGATTGCTTCAAACCAAGGCCAGGTAGCGAAGAAACCGGAGATTGGTTCCTGAGGCGGCGCGGTGAACAGCCTGTACATGACGCCGGCCAGGGAAATACCCCAAAGCCCCAAGCCCAAACCACCCGCGAAGATGGAAAGTGGCTTAGCGGTACTCAGCAAATCTGAGTAAGCGTCCTCAGACTCCATAAGGTCATTGCGACGCTTCCAAAGGTAAAAACATGCGAAGATCAGCAACGCACCGAAACCGAGGCAGGTCTCACCGAAGATGATGTTGTCGTACGCGAAGCCTCCAGCGGCTAGTGGCCAAGTAGTGGTCATGTGGAAACCGGTAGTCACCAGAATCAGCCCAAGAGCACCGAATGCCATCGAGTAGCCATCAGCCTTAAACGGCTTGCCCTCCAGCGACTTCCTCAAGTCCCCCAGCATCATCGCCAAAGCGATCAGCGCAGCACCTGCTGCCACCGCCATAATCGTGTTGTATGTCGGCATAGCCGACCAGTCGATCATGCCAGGGCTCTCAACGCCCCAAAAGAACTCATCCATGATGCCTCCCACAAAAACGTCTATTTAACGGATGACCTCCGTGATCAACATTCAATAGTAGCCCGGAAAATTAAAAACTGTGAATGCCCTATGGATTATCGGTTCCTATGGATAGGAGAGAAGCAATTTACTAAACCGGTTGGCGATCTCTGAATCTGTGAAGAACCCTCCAGGTAACCTCAATCAGCCCGACGCAGATAGCTCCGACAACCGCCCCGAGGATAATCACCTGAATATTGCTCGTGTCGAGCTTCAACAATGGATGCAGAACTCGGAAAGCAACAATTGCGCCGTAAGCGAGATAGGCGGCAAAGCAAAGACAGATTCGCCAATAGTTTTAGGGACGCGCTACAACCTTCGGGCTCTTCAACCGCCAGTTCACCTCTGAATACCGCAACGCGGCTCAACTGCAACCACGTCCGTGAGGGGAACTGTCCAAATGGCACCTCGTTTTGACCGTTTTGGGTCTGAATACCATCAAGAGTCGAAACCCCTCACCGCATCCGTGAGGGAAAGCCGCAAATTGGAGACTGCTTTCGGCCATTTTGGGTCTGAATCACGCACGAGGCGGTGACTGCAGCTACATCTGTGAGGGGAACTGTCCAAACGGCACCCCGTTTTGGCCGCTTTGGGTCTGAATCGATGAAAGAGCAGGTTTTCCACAGCGGCGACCCACCCCTGGACCCTGCCGGCACATTCTGGAATCGTGAGACCCATAGAAAGACACAAGCCCGGTCAACCTGCTGCCCGGTTGGCACAAGTAGAGCCCCACGCGGATCCAAGGAGGAGCAATGCAGCTTCGTGAAGGAACAGCCGTTTTTGTTCGCGCGAACGGAGACGTACAAGTTGGCATGGGGCCAGCGAGCACAGTACTCACCGGTCTTGAACCCGTAGAGCAGTCCTACTTGCAGAGTTTGAAGTTCCACTCGTCCAACACAGCCACACATGCACGCGCGAAGAAGCGCAATATTTCTGAAGCTCGCGTCCACAAGCTTGAAGATCTACTAAAACAGCGCCATCTAACCCAGCTTGCCGCAGAGGTGCAGTCAACCAGTGACAGTAAGCGACTAATGCGAAGAGATGGCACCACCAACGCCCTCGGCAAGCGCGAGCAGATCCGCGTTGACATAGTGGCGCACAGTTGTGGCGATCCCACGCAGTTCCTCAAGATGAGGACCTATTTGTCAGCCCTCGTGGAGTCGCTTCGCGGCGCGTCGATCAAACGACTTGACCTGCGGTATTTGGGCGATGACATGGGCAATTCTTCGCGCACAACGTTAAATCGGAGTGTTGGTTTGGGCAAGCCGTTGGCATCTGAACCACATCTCATTATTGCGTTGTTCGCGAGGGCATCGTCATACTCGCTGATCCGTGAGTGGCAGGATTCGGGTATCCCGTTACTATCAGTAATTTTTAACGAGGATAATGTCCAGGTTGGCCCATTTGTCCGCACGGGCGGATCCCCGTGTCTGGAGTGCGTGGACCGCAACTTACGCGACGTTGACGAGGAGTGGCCCGCGTTGCAGGTTCAGTGTCGCCATCAACCATTTCCGAGCCTCTCCCCTGACTTGATAGCAGCCTCGGCAATGATGACGGCGCGCCTGGTGGCGAACGAGATAGATGGTTATGGTTTGCCACCGGGCGAGGTTCGGTTCATTGACGAGAATTTTGTTGTGGATAGATTCAGCTGGCCGATCCACCGCGAATGCTCATGCACTGGCCTGCCAGCGAGTGTGAAGGTTCCGGTGCAGAAGCAATCGGATCACGACTAAAAAGATAAGTCAGCGAAATGGAGGAAACACACTAGTGTCGCAGTGGGAGCACAAAGCAGGTTTTCGCCCCCGCCTCCTGGCGAGCGCCGAGGCTGCAGCAACAAAGCGGCGCTTCCCCGGGCGCATAAACAAAGCGGCCCTCGCCCGCGTTTCATTCCCCCGCAAAGTCTCGAATAATCTTCAGAACATCGGCGCCGTACTTTTCGCTCTTAGTGGCTCCAATACCGGGGATTGTCCGCAGTTGAATCAGCGTTTCGGGTTTCGCGTCGGCTATGGCCATGAGCGTGCGGTCGGTGAATATGGTGTAGGCCGGTTTGGAGATCTCTTTCGATAACTGCAAGCGCCATTGTCTGAGTTCTTCGAATAGACGCTTTACATCTTCGGGAGCGTCGGCAAGCTCGTCTTTCAACTTGGGAGCGACACGTTTAGGCTTGATGGGTTTGTACTCTTCAACGGGCCAAATCGAGTCGAGGAATCTCGAGTTCTCACGCGTCTTGTTTCTGCCTGCTCCGCGCGATTTGGCGTAGGAAACCACGAGGCGTGTTTTCGCTCTGGTTACTCCCACATAGAGCAAACGCCGCTCCTCCTCAATCGCTTCCGGTGTTTTTGCAAGCGAGATGGGAAGTAAACCCTCGGATGTACCCGCAAGGAAGACGGCTTCCCATTCCAGGCCTTTCGCAGCATGTAGTGATGAGAGGGTGACGCCAGAAATGGTGGGGGCCAACTGAGCTTCGGCTCGTTCATTGAGCTCTTGCACAAACTCAGCAAGCGGCAAATCTTCTCGCTCAATGGCAAGGTTCACGAGGGCGTCGAGACTCTCCCATTTTTCCCGTACCGCACCCTGCCCTGATGGAGGTTTCACCGTCCAACCCAGCCCGGAAGCAACGTTCTTGACTGCTTCGACGGTGTTCTCTTCAAGGCCCAGCCCGCTAGCGTCCACCTGTTCTGGTTTACCGGGTGCGTCTAGATTTCTGGCTTCACTCCCTCCTCCAGAATTCGTGGCAGCACCCGGCAGGTTAATGCGTACCAGCTGACGCAGGATCACCATCGCGCGTCGAATTTCTTCGCGTTCAAAGAACTTCTCTCCCCCGCGAATGATGAAACCTATGCCGGCGTCCGTGAGCGCTTGTTCGAAGGCTTCGGATTGCGCATTAGTGCGGTAGAGGATCGCGATGTCTTGAAGTGGTACGCCGTCTTCTGTTAGGGATTTGATGTGGGCGGCGATACCGGCTGCTTCGGATTGGTCGTCGGCGTAGGAGACGAAAGACACGGCCGGCCCTGAGGGGCGCTGCGATTTGAGTCGAACGGCGCCTTCGGGCATGCCTTTGCCCGCAGCGGTATTTCTACGTCGGGTATTCGCGGTTCCTTCGAGGACTTTGTTAGCAATGGAAACGATTTGCGGCGTGGAGCGGTAATCTCGGTTGAGTTGCACGCGCCGCGCTCCGGGATGGTATTTTTCGAAATTTACGAGATAGGCCGGGTCTGCTCCGGCGAAGGAGTAAATTGTTTGGGCTACGTCTCCTACTACGCAAACATCGTGCCGGCCGCCGAGCCATTCTTGGAGGAGTGCGAATTGAAGAGCTGACACGTCTTGGAATTCATCGACAACGAAGTTGCGGTATTGGGATCGCACGGCTCGCGCGATATCGTTGCGTTCCTGAAGAAGGCCTGTTAGCAGAAGGAGGACGTCTTCGAAGTCGATGACGCCCCGCTCGTCTTTGGAATCTTCGTATGCGGCCAGCAGGTTTGCCATGGTTTCGAGGTCGAGGTCGGCGGGCGCTTCGCGTAGCTGCGTTGTGGCGGTGTCAACGTACGCATCGGGCCCGATCATGGAGACTTTTGCCCATTCAATCTCTGCGGACATGTCGCGAATTGCGGTCTTGTCTATGGACAGCCCCAGGCGTCTGGCGGCGTTGGCGACGATGGGTGCTTTGTAGTCCATGATGGGCCGCATGGGCCCGCCAATGGCTCGTGGCCAGAAGTAGCGAAGTTGGCGTAGTGCGGCGGAGTGGAAAGTTCTGGCTTGCGCGCCGGGCACGCCCAGGTCTCGCAGCCGCGTGCGCATCTCGGCGGCTGCGCGTTGGGTGAAGGTGACAGCGAGGACAGATCCCGGATCAAACGCGCCTATAGCACTGCCGTATGCAAGCCTGTAGGTGATGGCACGGGTTTTACCGGTTCCGGCGCCGGCCAGCACGGATAGCGGCCCGGTAACTTGCATGGCCACTTGGCGTTGCTCCGGGTCAAGTGCTTCAAGTAGGGCGTCTGGATCTTGTCCCAATCTGCTTTACCTCCTGTCCTCAACCATTATGCGTTAGGGGGCGGACATCAAATTGTGGGCGCGTTGGTTGTGGATTGCAAAATTTACCTAATTCGCGTGGTTTTTCCCGGTTTTCAGGCCGGTGGATGACGGTTTGAGCGAGTGACCGCGCGATGGTCAAGGTGCTCCTTGTTGCCCTGGGTTGCGCAGGGGGTGGCTACTCGGGGCAGAGGAAACCAAAGTCGCTGTCAGGCTTGGGTGGCGCCTGCTCGCCAAAGCGGCGCGCCCGTAACAGGGCTACTCGTCGCCGGGCAGGGGCTGTCCGTACCAGTGGCGGATGATGGCGCGGGCGATGGAGATGGGGCCGGGTGCTTCGATCTGCCCATTTTTAAGGGCGGCGCCGTATTCTTCGCGCGTGTACCACCGGGCCCAGTCGATCTCGACTCCGTCCACAGTCGGTTCCAACCCGGCTCCGTCCACAACCCGCGCACGGTAGCCGAGCATGAGGGATCGGGGGAAGGGCCATGCTTGGGATGCGACGTATTCGATCCGGTCTACGCGTAGTCCAACTTCTTCTAGTGTTTCTCGCGCGACGGTCTGTTCGGGTGCTTCGCCCATTTCCATGAATCCGGCTACTAGGGAGGCGTATGTTGGCCGCCACCGCGTGTTGTGCGCTACTAGAATGCGATCGTTTTGATCGTGAATCGCAACGATTATTGACGGGTCGGTTCGCGGGTATTCGATGCGCGCACAGCCCAGACATTTGCGCTCCCACCCTGCGGCTGCGTAGGTTGTGCGCTCGCCGCAGCGCGCACAAAAAGCGCCATTGTCGTGCCAGTTTGCCAGCCCGGAGCAGGTTGCCAGCAGTTGCACATCCGTTGGGTCAAGGTGGGTATTTTGACGCAGGTCGGCATATCCGTCACTGTCTGTGGGGTGTAGTTGAATACCGAGGAGGGCAGCGCGACCCTGCGCTCCGAGAAAGAAAACTCGTTTGATCTGGTGCGGATCCACGCCGTCGAGGCCGTGCCTTGCTCCGCCTTGAGAGCTGGGGATGAACCGGCCTCGTTCACTGATCAGGTAGGCAAAGGTGGTTTCAACTTGGAGGTCGCCGCAGTGTTGCGCAATGGTGTCGTACATTGTTTTGGCGGGGATTTCGCGTTTGGCGACTGCTCGCGGGTCAATGAATGGACGCGCATAGGTGCAGGGGTCCCAGCTGCCTTGTGAGAGCGGTAGTGGCATGTTCATGTTTCCACGCTATTACGCGGTACGGTTGAAGTATGAGTGATTCGAAGAATGTTTCAATGGTTAGGCATGATGGACGCGCTCTTGACGAGCTTCGTCCAGTTAAGGTTCAGCGCGGCTGGATTGATAATGCGGAGGGTTCTTGCCTGATCGAGTTTGGTAATACTCGCGTGCTTTGTGTGGCGTCTTTGACTGAGGGCGTGCCGCGCTGGCGCACGGGTAGTGGCGAGGGCTGGGTAACCGCCGAGTATGCGATGCTCCCGCGTGCAACCTCGTCGCGTTCGCAGCGCGAGTCTGTGCGCGGCAAGATTGGGGGCCGTACGCACGAGATTTCACGTCTTATTGGCCGCAGTATGCGCGCGGTTGTGAACACGGCGGCTTTGAGTGAGAACACGATTGTTCTTGACTGCGATGTTTTGCAGGCCGATGGGGGCACTCGTACCGCGTCAATTACGGGTGCTTTTGTGGCGCTTTCCGACGCGATTAGCTGGGGACAAAAGAAGGGGTTGATCGCGCCTGATAAGGCAAATCGTAAGGTGTTGTTGGATTCGGTTTCAGCTATTTCAGTAGGCATTATCGATGGCGTGCCAATGTTGGATTTGCCGTACGAGGAGGACGTGCGCGCTGATACGGATATGAATGTGGTGATGACCGGGTCGGGTAAGTTCATTGAGGTGCAGGGCACGGCTGAGCACGCCCCGTTTGACCGAGGTGAGCTTGACCAGCTACTTGGTTTGGCCCAGGTTGGCTGTGAGCAGCTGCGTGAAATTCAGTTGGCTGCGTTAGCTGAGGAACTGTAACGGTTCAACGCGAAGTTGCAGGAGCCCAAAGAGGAAAATAAGCGCCCTGCCGAAGATCGTTAGAAGCTGGAAACAAATTTGCAGGAGGCAAGACAATGCCGGATTTCAAGCTGGTTTTGGCTACTGGGAACAGGCATAAGGTGGATGAGCTACTCGCAATCCTCACCCCCCTGATGCCTGCGCTCACGGCGGATCAGATTGCCACTACACGCGATTTTGATGTGCCGGACCCGGTTGAAGACGCGACCTCGTTCGAGGGCAATGCTCTCATTAAGGCGAGGGCGCTCGCTGTGGCAACGGGGTTGCCCACGGTTGCTGATGATTCGGGCCTGGCCGTGGATATTTTGGGCGGAGCGCCAGGAATTTTCTCCGCTCGCTGGGCGGGCCACCACGGCGATGACGCGGGGAATCTAAATCTCCTGTTGGGCCAGTTACACGACGTTCATGCCCAGCATCGCGGTGCCCAGTTTGTGTGTGCCGCTGCGCTCGTGACGCCGGGTGGAAGTGAAACGGTTGAGGTCGGGGTTATGCGCGGCACGCTCCTAGACGAGCCGCGTGGCCACAATGGTTTTGGCTACGATCCGATCTTCGTACCCGAGGGCATGAGCCAGACAAATGCGCAACTTGCCCCGGAACAGAAGAATAAGATTTCGCATCGGGCTAAGGCTTTCACGGCCCTTGCACCGCGAATCGTTGAGGCCCTCAAAAGCTAACTAAAACAGGGATTTCTTCGCTTCAGGGCCGTTACTCCGCTCCAGGCGATATTAGCTTCCTTGGCCCGTCTGCCCCCGCGCGGCCAATCCTTAAAGCGAGTAGGTGGCCCCTGCGTATGCGGTGGAGATCGCGCCGTCCCACTCCTCACGCGCCTCCGCGATGACGATCTTCGGGTCGGTCCAGGGCTGAATGTGGGTGAGGACGAGCGACTCCACGCCTGCCTCGCACGCGATTTTCGCAGCTCTCCCACCCGTCAGATGGATGCCGCGGGTGGTGTCGGCGCGGGTGAAGCCAGCCTCAGACAGAAGTAGGCTGACACCGTTTGCCATTTCTTGGATGCTGTCGCAGGTGTCCGTGTCTCCCGTGTAGGCGAGCTCCACGCGGCTCGAAGGATCGCCCTCAGAGGGGCCTTCCACGCGGAATCCAAACGCGGGAACCGTGTGGTTAGCCGCGTACGGCGTGATGGTAAGCGGCCCTACTTGAAGCGGTTCTCGGTCGGCCAGTTGCACCGGCACGAACTCTTTCTCATAGGTTTCGTCAGGCGCGTACCCGTCAATGCCGCGCACCCGGTCCATCATTCCCTCCGGCCCGGCAAGTAACAGGGGCGATAGCGGCCCGGTGGGATACCAGCGCCTGTGGACCTGCAGTGAAATGACGTCTCCCATGTGGTCGGCGTGCAGGTGTGAAAACAGGACTGCGTCTAGTTTCCGCGCGTCAATGTAGCGCCACAGCGCGCCAAATGATCCGGGCCCAAGGTCCATCATTACGTTCCACGTGCGGATTTGACCAGTGTCGGAGTCCGCTCCTCGAGCTTGTACCAAGTATGCGGACGCCGCAGAGTACGGCCCGGACATGGAGCCGGTGCATCCAACTACGGTTAGCCTCACGAGTGCACCTCCATGCGCGAAATATCTCCCACCTGCGGGCCGAGGAAGCGCTTAGCCAGAGGGGCGAACTTGCGCTCGTCTCCGGTCACGTAAAACTCCGGCACGGGCTCACCTAGGCCCGGGTCGCGCAGCTTATCCTCTTCCACGAGGCGGCGGTAAACGTCGCGGGCCGCGGACTCTGACGAAGACACGAGCTGCACGTCCTCCCCCATCACGTAGGAGATAACACCTGTCAGTAGCGGGTAGTGCGTGCACCCGAGCACCAGGGTGTCAACGTCGGCCTCTTTAATTGGCTCTAAGTATTCGCGGGCAACTTCCAGCACTTCATCGCCGGTAGTGATGCCAGCTTCAGCGAATTCAACAAACTTGGGTGCTGCTTGTTGCACGATTTCGAGGCCGGGAACAGCCGCGAGCGCATCCAGATAGGCGCCGGATGTGACTGTGGCTTCGGTACCAATGATTCCGATTCGCCCAGTTCGAGTTGTGCGGGCCGCTCGGCGGGCGGCCGGTTGGATGACTTCAACCACGGCGATGCCGGCGTCAACCTCGTACCGTTCACGCGCATCCCGAAGCACGGCAGCCGATGCCGTATTGCACGCAATTACAAGCATTTTCACGCCGCGCTCGGCTAAACGGTCCATGACGTCCAGCGCGAGTTCGCGCACGTAGGCAATGGGTTTTGTGCCGTACGGCGAATGCGCCGTGTCACCAACGTAAAGAATCTGTTCACCCGGCAGCTTATCCATTACCGCGCGGGCAACAGTTAGGCCTCCGACGCCGGAGTCAAGTATGCCGATTGGAGCGGAATCCATAGTTTAGAGGTTACTAGCAGTATCTCCCTCTTGGACGGCCTGAAGTAGTGAATCTTGCCACCAAGACACAAGTACGAATACGAGGCCCACAAGCTCTTCCGCACTAATCTTGCGCGGCTTCGCGGAATCGTGAGCGAGGAGTGCGGCGGCGCGCTCGTACCAGTATTCCGTATCACCCGGAGCACTCACCTCGAGGCGACCAGCGAGCACCAATCGAAGATCATTGAGGCCGGACAGCCACTGCCACACGTCCTCACGCTCGATGGTGAACGTGCGCGATTCGCTGGTGGCTAGCTCGGCGAGTTTTCGGCCGATTATTTGCAGGCGCTCCGTCTTGAGCGTGCGCAGGGTATCTTCGGTAAGCGCGCGAAGGGCGGAGGCCTCTTCGGGATCGTTGCTCATCGAGGGCAAGAGGATCTTCAGCGTGGGGTCATCGGGCTCATCCCGCTCATCCTCAGATAAAAGCGCGGAGAGCAAAGGTTCTTGGGTGGGCGCGTCGAGGATGAGGATCGTCTCGCCAAGCAGAGTCTGCATTAAGACAGCGACGTCCTCGTCAATCGTTGTTTCGTAGCCGCCGGGTGTGGATCTGAATTCGCTAAGTAGCATTAGTCGCGGGCTCAATAGTGGCTTTAAGGCCGTAGGAATGCATTGCGTAAACGTCTGCTTCCATGCGTTCGCGAAGGCCGGTTGAAACGATCGCCTTACCGGTTTGGTGAACTTGAAGCATGAGGGCACGGGCGCGATTTTCGGTATAGCCAAAATGGCGCCGAAATACGCCAACGACGTACGCTTGCGTATTGATGGGGTCATCCCACACCACGGCGCACCACTGCGCGTGGTTTTCGCGCGTAGTGGCGGCATCAGCCCTGACGCGGGTGGTGGTTGTGGGGGTTGCACTCATGTTTTCAGCCTAAGAGATTGAGGCGCACAAAGTGCCGGTTTGGGGATAAACTCGACTTATGCCTGCTTCTACATCTACAGCACTGCTAACCGACATGTACGAGCTCACTATGCTGGACGCCGCTTTGAAAGCGGGAACAGCGGAGCGTAAGTCCGTTTTTGAACTTTTTGGGCGGCGTTTGCCCGCAACGCGCAGGTTTGGCGTAGTTGCGGGTACGGGCCGAATATTGGAGGCGCTGGAGCGCTTCACTTTCTCTACCCACCAGATCGATTACTTGCATAAGAACAAGATCGTGTCTGATGTGGCGTTGGACTATTTGAAGGATTTCCGCTTTTCGGGCGACATTTTTGGGTATGCCGAGGGCGAAGTTTACTTTGAGGGTTCTCCCCTGCTGACCGTTGAGGGTACGTTTGCCGAGGCCGTGCTTCTGGAAACGCTTGCTCTGTCAATCTTGAACCATGACTGCGCGGTTGCATCAGCCGCCTCGCGTATGACGATCGCAGCACATGGCCGCCCGTGCGTGGACTTCGGGGCGCGTAGGACGCATGAGCGCGCCGCTGTTTCGGCCGCCCGCGCCGCTGTTATTGCAGGGTTTGTGGGTACTTCTGATCTGGAGGCCGGCATCCGCTACGGAATCCCCACCGTTGGCACGTCCGCGCACTCGTTCACGCTTTTGCACGACTGCGAGGAAGACGCGTTCCGCTTCCAGATTGAAAGCCTTGGCCCATCCACCACGCTCCTCGTGGACACTTACGACATTTTTGAGGCCGTGGAGCGGGGTGTGAAGCTCGCTCGTGAGATGGGCGGCGAACTTGGCGCGGTCCGGTTGGATTCGGGCGATCTTGTGGCCCTGGCGTTTAAGGTTCGCGGACTGCTCGATTCGCTGGATGCGAAGTCCACTAAGATCACGGTGACAAATGACCTCGATGAGTACGCGATTGCCGCCCTGGGTGCCGCTCCCGTGGATTCGTACGGTGTAGGCACGAAGATGGTGACGGGTTCTGGTGTTCCCACCGCCGCCCTCGTCTACAAGCTTGTTGCGCGCGAAGATGGCGCCGGCAACATGGTGAAGGTGGGGAAGAAGTCCGCGTCAAAGTCCACAGTTGGCGGTCGCAAGATCGCGGGCCGCATTAGGGACGAGGAGGGCTACGCCTCCGAAGAGCTCATCGTTGCCGGTGGAACCGTGCAGGAGGCACACAAGATTTTGGAGGCGGAGGGGGCCCGTCCGCTGCAGATTCCGCTGGTTACGGACGGGCAGATCCGTTCTGAGCTGTGGGGGCCTGGCGCGCTGGAGGCGGCCGCGGAACGCCACCGCCAGTCGCGCAACGAGTTGCCGTACGCCGCGTGGCGCCTGTCAGCTGGCGAGCCGGCAATCCCCACCAGGATGGTCAAACTCGACGACTAGCCCAGCGTTTGGAGGGATAACCTCGTTGGGAGGGATAGCCTCTCAGAAGGGACACTCCCGCATGGAAGTTTGGTGGCGGCCGCCACTCGTTTATGAAGGAAACCGCCCCTTGGGCGGTTTCCTTTTCAGGCTTGTTTCTCTATCAGAGATTGATCGGCTTGGTTATTCGTTACCGTCGGAGTAGGGCCAGTTGGGTCCGTGTGCCCCCATTTCGTCGCGCAGGGCTTTGCAACGCGGACAGACTGGGAACTTGGATGGATCCGACATGGGGATCCACACTTTGCCGCACAGCGCGATCACGGGTTGCCCGGTGATCAAAGACTTGGTTACGCGATCGCGGCGCACGTAGTGAGCAAATCGGTCACCATCACCTGGAGAGCGTTGCTCTTTAGTTTCGGTTCGCTCCAGCACCGAAGTACTGGTTGAGCGCGAGGGCGCGCTTGGCGCCTGCGGCTGGTCTGGCGCATCCAAGTTGAGGCTGAACATGCCTCTAGTTTAGGTAGTTTCCAGCCCCTGATCCACTGCCGCCCGCCAGCGCAACGATTCAGACCCAAACTGCCGTAACGGTATTCCGACCCAAAGCGGCAAAAACAGGCCCCAGAACCGGCACTTCCCCTCACGGACATGGTTTTCGAGGCCACCCGAAACAGTATTCCGACCCAAAGCGGCAAAAACCAGCAACCAAATCGGCACTTCCCCTCACGCACGTGATTCCAGGAGCCACCCGTAACGGTATTCCGACCCAAAGTGGCAAAAACCAGCAACCAAATCGGCACTTCCCCTCACGGACGCGGTTTTGAACGCCACCCGAAACAGTATTCCGACCCAAAACACCCAAAACAGGCGCCAGAACCGGCACTTCCCCTCACGCACGTGGTTCTAGAGGCCCCGCTCGCGCGCCTCAAACCCCCGCCTGGCTTAGAGCACACAAAAGGGCGTGCAGGGCAGAACTTGAAAAGTTCGCCTGCACGCCCCTCTAGTTAGCTTAGAAGTTGGCTGAGTAGTAGTTATCCCAGTCTTCACGGTAGTTGGAGGCAAGTTCAAGCTCGGAAGCCGCTTCCTCATCTACAAGCACGTAGACGAAGGGGTGGAGCTGGAGCACGGACGCCGGCCAGCGCGACGAAATACCGCCCTCAACCATTTCGCGGATTGCACGCGCCTTACCCTTACCCTGAGCAAACAGGATGATCTTGCGCGCCTCGAGGATGGTGCCAAGGCCCTGCGTCATGGCGCTGGTAGGCACCTGGTCAATGTCTCCGTCAAAGAAACGGGCGTTGTCGCGGCGCGTCTGGTCGTGAAGGTACACAACGTGGGTGCGCGATGCGAGGGAATCTCCCGGCTCGTTGAACGCAATGTGACCGTCTGAACCGATGCCGAGAACCTGGAAGTCAACTCCCCCAGCTTCGCGAATGGAAGCGTCATATTCGGCGGCAGCGGCGTTGAGGTCCGCGGCAAGCGCGTTCGGAGTGTTTACCGCTCCCTCAGCGAAATCAACCTGGTCGGTGAATTCGCGGTGAATGAAGTTCACGTAGCTTTCCGGGTGTCCAGCTTCGAGGCCAATGTACTCGTCAAGAGTGAAAGCGCGGCACTGGGCAAAGCTGATCTTGCCTGCCTGGTGGCGTGCGATGAGTTCTTTGTACAGAGGCAAAGGGCTAGAACCCGTGGCCAAACCAATTACTGAATCAGGCTTGTCTTTGAGTGCCGATTCGAGAATATCGGCGCCGACTTTACCAATAGCTTCGTTGTTTGGAAGAATTGCGATCTTCATTCGTTTTCCTTAACTAGATTGGTTAGCGTAGCCAAGCTACGCATTAGATTATATGCACCCTCACTTGGGTAGATTGATTAGGAAGAAGAAAAGTGGCGAGGTTATCCTCGCCACTTTGTTTGGTTCGCTTCATGCGATGCTTACTTCTGGACAGCCTTCTTGAGGGTGGAGCCAGCGGAGATCTTCACGCCGAAGCCAGCAGGAATCTGGATCTGCTCGCCGGTCTGCGGGTTGCGACCGGTGCGGGCAGCGCGCTCAACACGCTCGACGGAGAAGAGGCCGGTTACCTTGACGGGCTCGCCAGCGGACAGGGACTCAATCAGGACTTCCTGGAATGCGGCTAGGGCAGCGTCAGACTGAACCTTGGTGAGGTTAGCCTTCTCGGCGATCTTAGCGACAAGCTGAGTGCGGTTTACGGACATGTTGGAACCTTCCGGTAGAAAACCAATATGAACAGTTACGAGCGAGTTTCGCTCTAACACCCACACACTAAGGCTTTAAGGGCGTGTTGTCAGCTTGAAACAGCGAGTTTTGAGCGTTTTGGGGTAATTTCCCACATTTTTTAGCCGTATTTTTACGCACGTTAAAAATCGTGTTAGGATCGCAAGTTTTGCGCGTGTTCATGGGCTTCCCGCGGGTGTTTTTAGATTTTGGGCAGATTATTCGGGCGCCGGTGCTTCTAGCCGAGCCAGAGGGTTGTTTTGTTCTGTATTGTTTGCTCTACTCCGTGTTTTAGAGTTGAGAGGCAAGCATAGAAAGGATGATGATGCGTATACCTTCTGCGTTGGATCGCGTAACGGATGATTTTGTAGCAAGTCTTATTGGTTTGGTTCCGGAAGTAGCGATTGGCATGGGTGCGCCGTTCGCGGACAGGACAATCTCGGATTTTTCTCCCGAGGGCGCCGCGGAGCTTGCACAGCTTTATAGGCACACGCTTGAAAATGTTGCCAGCGTGCAGGATGAGGACGAGGTTGATTCGGTTACTCGCAAGGCTTTGGCGTGGGATTTGGGTAACCAGCTGGAGTTGCTCGAAGCCGGTTTAGCAGTTGGCGAGCTGAACAATATCGATTCGCCGGTGCAGGCAATCCGCGACCCGTTTACATTGATGCCAATGGAGACCGCGGAGCACTGGGATGACTTGGTTCGGCGCGTGCAGGAGGTTCCACAGGCGTTCAGCTCTTATAAGCGCGGTCTTGAATGGGCGATGGAGGCCGGGCGTGTCCCCACGAGAGCGCAGGTTGAGTTCGTGCTTGGCGACCTGACGGCCCAAGGCGGCGCGCAGGATCCGTATGGCAGGTTATTGAAGGAGTTCAATGCTTCGAGCGTGGCCAGCGATACGGGGCTACACAAGAGACTGGAGGAAGCCGCACGGAGCGCACAGGCTGCAACGCGTGATTTCAATACTTGGCTTAAACAAAAGGTAGCTCCGGTTGCAACTAATCGCGATGCGGTTGGGCGAGACGAATACATCCTGAAGTCTGCTCACTTCTTGGGCAAAAAGATTGATCCAGAAGAAACGTATGAGTGGGCACTGGAGGAACTGCGCGATATTCACGCCCAGCAAAAGGCAATCGTCGAGGAGCTTTACGGACCTTCGGTGACGGTAAGTGAAGCGTTTGAGAAGCTGAATAATGATCCGGCCCACCAGGTTCACGGCGTGGACGGGCTTCAACGCTGGATGCAGGAGACCTCGGACGAGGCGGTGGAGTACTTGTCGGGTCGTCATTTCACGGTGACGGACCAGATGCGCCAGTTGGCGGCGAAGATTTCTCCAGCTGGCGATGGGGGCATTTTCTACACTCAGCCAACGGATGATTTTTCCCGGCCGGGAACGATGTGGTGGGCTGTGCCGCCGGGCGTGGAGGTTTTCCACACTTGGCAGGAGAAGACAACCGTCTACCATGAGGGAATGCCCGGCCATCACATTCAGCTTGGGCGCGCAGTGTCTTTGAAAGACACGCTAAACACGTGGCGCCGCCAGTTGTGCTGGTTCTCCGGTCACGGTGAGGGGTGGGCGCTGTATGCCGAACAGTTAATGGATGAGCTCGGATTCTTAAAGCACCCTGCTGAGCGGCTCGGCATGCTGGATGCGCAAAGACTACGCGCCGCACGAGTCCTCGTGGATATTGGCGTTCACCTGGGTCTTGAAAGGCCTTCAAACGCTTACCTGTCTTCTATTGGCATTTGCAACGCCGCATACGAGGATGCCTTGAACTCCTCCCCGTACTTAGACCTCGGTAAACCTGACACAGCAAAAGGCGTGTGGGATCGCAACGACCTGTGGGCATTTATGAGCTTGAATGTGGCTATGGATCCGAAGTTCCTAGAGTTCGAGACCACCCGCTACCTGGGTTGGGCAGGGCAAGCATCTTCTTACAAGGTGGGCCAGCGGGTCTGGCAGGATCTGCGTAGCAAGTGGTTGTCCGCGCCGACTGCACAAGCGGCTCAGAGCAGGTCCAGTCACACGCGTTTGCGCGAGTTCCACGACACTGCGCTTGCACTTGGCGGCCTTCCACTCGCCGTGCTTGAGGACGTGATGAGCGGTGAGTGAATCCCCAGCCCGTTCTCTTGGCAATCACGGGGAGGCCAGCACTGTCCTGGTGCTGGCTTCGGCATCACCCGCGCGGGCCAAAACGCTTCGCGCGGCGGGCATCGAGCCACTTATCCGCGTGTCGAATGCGGATGAAGACGCCGTCCTCGCCCAGTTTGAGAACTCGGGGTCCGCTAATCAGGCGGCGCAAAAGGTCATGGCCCTAGCGAAGGCGAAGGCCGGGTCAGTAGCTCAGGCACTTAGCGCAACTGAGATCTTCGAGTTCGCACGCCAGCAAGGAATGCCCGCCCCGTCCTCGGCAATCGTGGTTGGCTGCGATTCAATGCTGGAGGTAAACGGTGCGCTGGTTGGCAAGCCTCATTCCCCTGAGGTGGCGGCGCGTCGCATTCGCGAGCTTTCGCGCAATGACGTGGTGTTGCATACTGGTCACGCGATCACGGCACTACACATAGATCATGATTCGGCCGTCTCGCGAGGAAGCTCGAACGGTAGCCCAACCGGATTAACGGTTCTGGAGACTCGCTATGACTCGTGTGCTACTACGGTTCATTTCGGCGAGCTTGATGAAGATGAGATCCGCGCTTACGTGGCCACGGGAGAACCTTTGGAGGTTGCCGGAGCATTCACTATTGATAGCCTCGGTGGCCCGTTCATTGAGGGAGTGACTGGCGATCCCCACTCGGTGGTTGGAATCTCACTTCCCCTGCTGCGCCGAATAACGAAAGAGCTCGGCGTTTTTTGGCCTAGCCTGTGGAACAGGTAGGGCGGCTACCGCAATACGCAGATAGGGGGTGGGTTGGACCGAGAACCGGTCCAACCCACCCCCTGCTTAGTAGCTTCGTGAGTGAGCTTTAGTTGCTCTTGCGAAGGCGGTTGCGGAGCGGAATGTATTCGCGCTCGGTTTCACCAACGTAAACCTGACGCGGCCGGCCAATGCGGCCCTCCGGGTCGCGAGCCATCTCCCTGTACTGAGCAATCCAGCCGGGCAGGCGGCCCATGGCGAACAGCGGGGTGAACATCTTGGTTGGGAAGCCCAAAGCCGAGTAGATGAGCCCCGTGTAGAAGTCGACGTTCGGGTAGAGCTTGCGCTCAACGAAGTAGTCGTCGTTTAGAGCCATTTCTTCAAGCTCCAACGCGATGTCCAAAAGCTCGTCCTGCTTACCCAGGCGCTCCAAAACATCGTGGGCCGCGCCCTTGACGATGGCGGCGCGCGGGTCATAGTTCTTGTACACGCGGTGACCAAAGCCCATGAGGCGGACGCTCGAAGACTTGTCCTTGGCCTTCGCTACGAAGTCCTTCACCGTCATGTCCGAGTCGCGAATCTCCGCGAGCATACGCAACACGGCCTCGTTAGCACCACCGTGAAGCGGACCGGAAAGAGCGCCAACACCCGCAGCCACGGATGCGTACATGTTCGCCTTCGCGGATCCAACCATGCGTACGGTCGAGGTGGAGCAGTTTTGCTCGTGGTCGGCATGCAGAATCAGAAGCATGTCGAGAGCTCGAACGATGGCCGGGTCAATGTCGTACGACTGGTATGGCAGGCCGAACGTCATGCGAATGAAATCTTCGGTGTAGGAACGCTGTGCGTCCGGGTAGAGCGGCGGCAGGCCGGCAGCGCGCTTCGCGATGGTCGCAATCATGGTTGGCACCTTTGCTAGTAGCAGCACGGATGCCTTATCCATCGCCTCGTCATCGTCCGGATCCAGCGTGTGTTGGTAGTACGTTGCGAGGCCGGCAACGCCAGCCTGCAGGATGGCCATGGGGTGGCCGTTGCTGGGGAAAGCACCAAAGAAGGCCTGGAAGTCCTCGTGTAGCAGACGGTGACGCTGCACGCGGCGAATGAACGCTTCGAGGGTTACCGCATCGGGAAGTTCGCCGTAGATGAGCAGGTATGCGACTTCGAGGAAGCTGGAGCTCTTTGCGAGCTGCTCGATAGGGTATCCCCGGTAGCGAAGGATGCCTGCACCACCATCGATGTAGGTAATCGAGGACGAGGCGGACGCCGTATTAGTGAAGCCGGGGTCGTAAGTGGTTACGCCGGTGGTTGCAAGAACCTTGTTGATGCCTAGACCGTCCGAGCCGGCGGTGGCCACTACTCGCGGAAGCTCAACTTTGTGCTCATCAACCGTGAGTAGCCCGTTCGCTTTCTTGGTGTCTTCCACCTTCTCGGCTACTTCTGCCTTTGGGGTCTTGCCCTTTTCAGTTGCCATCTCCGCCTTCCTCCTGAGCTTGCGGAAAACCTTGAGCTTCGCTCCTTTGACGAAGCCGTCAAAATCAGATTATCTCAACATCGAGATTATTTCGCGGCGAATAAGGTTTTTACCTGTGACAAACGCTCGACAGCAGCGCGGATTCGTTCATCCTTACCCGATAGAGAAACTCTTATGAATCCTTCGTTACCTTCCCCATAGAATTCTCCCGGGGCCACAAGGATTCCGAGCTGGGCAAGTCGTTCCACAAGAGCGCGCCCATCCACCTCGCCCCGCTTATCACGCAGCCACAGGTATAGGCCCGCACGCGATTGGGGGTCATTTTCGAGGCCGACGCTTGCAAACGCGGCTTCGAGTTTAGCCCGGCGCCTAGCGTAGATACCCCGTTGAATAGACACGTGTGAAATCTGATCGCGCATGTCCGCTTCTGCATTATCGGGGACGTGTTCGAGTCCTTCGCGGGGGTTAGCGAATGCCGACGCGCTATCGAGTAGCGCCACGCTCATTGCGTGCATCACGGGTGAAGACACCATCATTCCCGCGTGCTTGCGTACGGCCACCGCCGCCTCAACCAGTTTCGGGTCACCCATCATGATGCCCCCGCGATACCCGGCCATGTTGGACTGTTTGGAAAGCGAATACAGCACCAACAGACCGCTCACATCGCCCTCGCACACCGCGTCGGACAGCAACGAAGGAACTCCCCCGTCAAGCAAGGATTCATCCCAAACGAGGGCGGCGTAGCACTCATCCGACGCCACAACCGCGCCGCGCTTCCTTGCCCACCAGACGATTTTGCGCAGTTGCTCCACGTCGAGCACATGACCGTTTGGGTTTCCCGGCGAGTTGAGCCAAACCATCTGAGCGTCTGGCCACTGCACGGGATCTTCATCCACCGCAATGGGCTCGGCGCCAGCCAGGCGCACCCCGATGTCGTAGGTCGGGTAGGCACACCGCGGGATTAGAACGCGGTCTCCTGGCCTCACCCCCAGCATGAGGGGAAGCCACGCAACCATTTCTTTAGAGCCGATCGTGGGGATCGAAGTGGCACCCTCGTCCAATGCGGATATTCCGCGTGCCCTGGCCCAAAGCTTGGTGGCTTCGAGGACCTCCTCCGTTCCAACCACCGTGGGATATCCCGGCGCATTTGCTGCCTCTTTCAAGGCGTCTTGGATTATTTGCGGGGTCTCATCTACGGGTGTGCCGATGGACAGGTCCACGATTCCGCCCGGGTGCGCGCTAGCTACCTTCTTCGCTTCAGTTAGCGTGTCCCACGGAAACTGCGGCAGATCAACGCCGCGCGGTAATGAGCTTGTCATAGCTTGCCCCTCTTCTCCCCCGCTATACCTGGTTGCACTCTAGCGACCTTTTGCACCCGCCTCGACATATGCGAAACCCTCTGCGTCTTGCATGCGTCGCAAAGTTCAAGTGCACGAGTTTCAGCCGAGCTTTCCCCTCGATAAAGATATGCAACAAGGGCCCGACAAACGCCGAGCCCCATTACAAAAATCTGGCTAATCCTGATTTTGGGGAGGTAGCTTCGCAATGACCTCGTGGTCGTAATCCACAGCGCCCGTGCGGGCAGCGCCACCTGGTGAGCCAAGCTTGTCGAAGAAGTGCACGTTTGCCTCGTAGTATTCGGACCATTCTTCAGGAAGGTCATCTTCGTAGAAGATCGCCTCAACCGGACAAACGGGCTCGCAAGCACCGCAGTCTACACACTCATCCGGATGGATATATAGGCTACGCGCGCCTTCATAAATGCAATCAACTGGGCATTCATCAACGCATGCGCGGTCTTTAACGTCTACACAAGGTTGCGCGATAACGTAGGTCAAAACGGTCTCCTTAAGTCATTTTGCGTCGAAAATTCGCGGGCTGAAAACCCCGGCTACTTTTCGTGCCTCATATGGGGTTTATTATCTCACCATGAGCAGTTTTTCGACACCCGACCCGAACGAGGCTCCCCCAAGCCTGCCGTGGATGCAGTGGCAGGTGGGCCAGCGCGTTGTTGTCCGCTACCGCAAACCTGATGGGTTGTATGACGCCCTCGGCCACCTGACGGAGGTGGCGCCAACCCACGTCACGGTAAACACACGCAAAGGGCTCGTTACCGTTCCAGCTAGCGTCATGGTTACCGGCAAGCGAGTGCCAGAATCACCGTTCGGCAACTAGATGATTTCAGTTCGCCCAGGCAAAAGGCCCGCTCCGGTTTTAGCCAGCATGGCGGCATTAATACCAGTGCGCGCCCGCGCGGCCTCGGGTATCGAACTACTTTGATTCGCGGCGTGCGCGCGCAGCTATCTTGAAACGATCCTGAGTGGAAAGCACGTTCTTGCGGATGCGAACAGCGTTGGGTGTAACCTCAACGCACTCGTCCTCAGCCGCGAATTCTAGCGACTCTTCAAGCGTGAGCGTGCGCGGCGTATTCAATCCTTCGTAGGAGTCTGCCGATGCTGCGCGCATGTTCGTCTGCTTCTTTTCACGCGTGAGGTTCACATCCATGTCCTCATTGCGCGAGTTTTCACCCACAACCTGCCCCTCGTAAACCTGGCTGCCAGGCTGCACAAGGAACGTGCCGCGCTCTTGCAGATTGATCATCGCGTAAGGCGTTGCCTGTCCGGCGCGATCCGCTACGAGTGAGCCAGTGTTGCGCGAAATGATGGTGCCCTGCCACGGTTCGTAGCCCGCCGCGTAGGAAGAAGCGATGCCAGTGCCACGCGTTTCGGTAAGGAAGCGCGTGCGGAAGCCGATCAGGCCGCGAGCGGGGACTAGGAACTCTAGGCGCACCCAGCCCGAACCGTGGTTAGCGATGCTTTCCATGCGGCCCTTGCGAGCGGCCAGAAGCTGCGTTACCTCGCCCATGTATTCTTCAGGCACGTCAATCGTCATGTGCTCCATAGGTTCGCACTTGACGCCATCGATAACGCGGGTAACAACCTGGGGCTTGCCAACCGTCAGTTCAAAGCCCTCGCGGCGCATTTGTTCAACAAGGATTGCGAGGGCCAGTTCACCGCGGCCCTGCACCTCCCACGCGTCCGGCCTCTCGGTGGGTAGGACGCGCAGAGAAACGTTGCCGACCAACTCACGGTCAAGGCGGTCCTTCACCTGGCGCGCGGTAACCTTAGTGTTCTTCTCGCGGCCAGCCATCGGCGACGTGTTTGTTCCAATGGTCATAGAGATCGCGGGCTCATCAACCGTAATCAGAGGTAGCGGACGCGGATCTTCTAAATCAACGAGGCTTTCACCAATCGTAATATCTGGAATACCCGCAACCGCCACGATGTCGCCGGCTTTCGCGGTTTGGGCTGGCACACGATCCAGGCCTTCGGTGCGGAGCAGCTCGGTAATCTTCACGGAGGTGAGGGAACCATCGGCATGCGCCCAGCCCACGTTCTGTCCCTTGTGGAGTTCACCGTTGTGAATGCGCAGCAAGGCGATCCTGCCAAGGAACGGGGATGCGTCAAGGTTCGTGACGTGCGCCTGCAGGGGCGCGTCTTCGTCATAGGAGGGACCGGGAATACGGTGGAGCAGCGTTTCAAACAGTGGCTCCAGGCCCGACGTGGGAACCTCCCCAACAGCGGGCTGTTCAAGTGAGGACTTACCAAGCTTTGCCGACGCGTACAGGACGGGCACTTCAAGCAGGCCGTCCACGTCAACCTCGCGCCCCTCATTCTGCAGATCTTCCGCGATGGATAGGAGCAGGTCCATGGTCTCTTCCACGACCTCCTCAATACGCTGATCCGGGCGATCAACCTTGTTCACCACCACAACAACCGGTAGCTGCGACTCCAGCGCCTTGCGGAGCACAAAACGCGTTTGCGGTAGCGGGCCCTCAGCCGCATCCACCAGGAGGAGCACGCCATCAACCATGGAGAGAGCGCGCTCGACCTCGCCTCCAAAATCTGCGTGTCCAGGCGTATCAATCACGTTAATCGTGATGCCTTCAGGTAAGCCTAGCTTCTGTGCAGAAGGACCCCGATAGTGAACGGCCGTGTTCTTCGCGAGGATCGTAATGCCCTTTTCCCGCTCTAGATCACCAGAATCCATGACGCGCTCACCACGCGACTCCACGGTGTCGTGGTCAGAGAAGGCTCCGGACTGCCATAGCATTGCATCCACGAGAGTCGTCTTACCGTGATCCACGTGGGCAACGATCGCGACGTTACGAATATCTTCGCGAATAGTCATTTTGCCTCCAGGTCTCCTCTTCTAAGCGTGCGCGCCAGCGTGGTTTCGCTAAAACATGCGCCCTACTACCTTATGCCCCGGAGCTTTCGATCACGCACTTAGGTTTCTGCGAAATGCGCCACTACCCGATAATGCGTTGCCATCTAAAATGGAGGCATGCATCCAACGATTAAGATCGCCTCTGCTCCTGCACGCTACGGAACATATTTTTTTGCCGTGCTGGCGCTGGCCGTTTCAATTGTGACTATTACGCGTGATGGCGTATCCGTAGCTGTTGCAGCCCTGCCGTATGTTTGGCTGGTATTTTGGGCGATTTTCATGCTGTGGTGGATGCCGCGCCTTACTATCGCGCCAGACAAAATAACGGTGCGTAACATGATTTTCTCGTGGACCGTGCCGTGGGAGCGCTACACGGGCGCGCGCCTGAACCTGGGCCTCATCCTAGAGACACGCGACATAGATATTCGCGCAGCCGCTGCTCGTCCTCGTACCGGCGTTCGAAACATGAAAGCGCAGTACGGCCCCCTGCAACTTCCGCACATTGACGAGGAGGTGCCGAGCCAACTTCTTGACTTGGATTCATCTCAAACAGCCGAGTTGCTGCGCACCTACTATGAGCGTCACCTCGAGGCGGGGATGACGAATGCCACTACGAAGGTAGAGCGCAAGCTCAACACCGCTCCCCTGCTGGCTGCACTCGTGTTGCTTCTGGCCACATTCATTCCGCGCCTCTGACTCAGTTAGTTTTTATCCCCCGCGCAGGTTTGCCGATACATGAAGGATCGCCCCGCACATTGTGCGGGGCGATCCTGCTACGTTAGCTATTCAGCTAGGCTCGTTTCACCAAGTGTTACTCCGAGACGTAGCCGATGTCCTCAACCTTGCCGGAAGAGAAGCCGAAGGCGCCGTAGTTGGCGAGGGTCTTCGGAACTGCAACGTACTCGACGCGGCGGTACAGCGGAACAGTCATGACACGGTCCCAGATGGCAGCGTCAACTTCGTTCGTGTACTCAACGCGCTTGTTGTGGTCCATCTCGACGTCGATCTTCTTGATCAGCTCGCTGATCTCATCGTCGCATAGGCCCGAGAAGTTCGAGTCGGAATCGCAACCGTAGATCTGGCCTACGTTAGCCATCGGGTACGGGGTACCCTGCCATGCGAACGAGGTGATACCGAAGGTGCCATCAAGCAGGAATCCGGGGAAGTCATCCGGCGACTTGTTAACCATATTGACCTTTACGCCAATGTTGGCCATGTCAGACTGAAGGAGCTTACCTTCGTTTTCAGAGGTTGGGATGCCCTGGAGTAGCTGGTACTCGATTTCGAGGGTCTGGCCGTCCTTGGTACGGAATTCTGCGCCGTCATCAAGCTTCCAGCCGAGCTCGTCAAGCTGCTTGCCTGCAGCCTCGGGATCGAACTTGAAGTCTTCGGAGTTGTCGGCGTAACCTTCCTGGCCAGGCATGAAGAAGTGGTTACCCATCATGAGCTCTGCCGGCTCAACGGGCAGACCAGCAAGGTCAGATGCTGCGATAGCTTCACGGTTCAGGCCCTTAACGATTGCCTGGCGAATGCCCTTGTCCTGCAAGAGGCCAGAGTTCGTGTTGAACGTGAAGTGACGCCACTGCTTGCCACCTGCTTCACGGATTTCCGCATCTGCACGGCCGGCAGCAGTCTGGTACTGGTCGGCGTTGATAAGACCGGATACGACGTCGATCTCCTTATTAGCGAAGGAACGGGTCGAGGTCGACGGGTCGAGCTCGCGGAAGCTTACCTTGTCGAGCTTCGGAGCATCGCCCCACCAGGTGTCGGACGGAACGAGGGTGACGACGCGCTGCGAACGGTCTACCTCACCGAACTTGAACGGACCTGCGGTGAAGTCGTTGTTTGGGTTATCCTTACGCGCGTTGTCGAAGTCTTCAGGTGTAGAAATGGCAGCCTTCGGCTCAACGCCGGACCAGGTTGCAGACCAGTCAGCGTAGGTCGTGTTGTACGTGATTACGACCTGGAACTCGTCCTTGCCCTTCTCGACCTTTGCAACCTCGCGGAAACCGTCGGTGGTAGCTACCTGGTAGTCAGGGTTGGAGCCGTTAGCGGCCTTCCAGGTTGCCTCGTAGTCTTCCCACGTGATCGGCTCGCCGTTGCCCCAGTGTGCATCCGGGTTCAGAGTAAGGGTTACTACCTGCGGAGGTCCGTCCACTACCTCGTAATCGAGAACGTAGTTCTTGTTCGGCTCGAAGGTGGAGTCCTCTGCGTAAATCCAGTTGCTAGGCATTACCCAGCCGGCAATCTCGTTGTTGTCCACCTGGTTTCCGGCAGCATGCAGGATGTTCCACTGCTCAGGGAACTGGCCGATTGCGAAACGTAGTTCGCCGCCTTCTTGCACCTTGTCGCGGGCTTGTGCGTTGATATCGGAGAGCGCCGGCAGATTTGCGTCGCCGCCGGATCCCGATTCTCCGCCACCTGCACACCCTGCGAGTACGAGGGTTGCGGCGGCAGCTACTGCAGCGAATGAACGTAGTGAACGCTTCACTGTTGTACCTCCATAATGTTGACATCTCTTGCCGGGCGTACCCGGCCACGATGGATAGGCTACTTTAGCGCACCGGCTTCTTGATAGTTGAGAGCCGCCTTTCGGTCCCTCCTTGTTCTAATCGCAACAAAAGTCCCAAATAATGAGAAAACGAGCATTCGCCAAGATTTTCGTATATGTCTGCGGCGCGTGATCTCGCTTGTCGATGTCTGCTCACCTTTCTAACTTCCGCCCTTGACCGCAATGCGGTCAACAACCTTTCGCCATTTTGATCCTAGATATCGGTTTACAAAAACCGGCGGCCTGCATCCATTTTTGGTTGCAAACCGCCGGCTTTGAAGTTGGTCAGTGGTAGAGCGTGCGCACAAGGCGTTACTCCACCCGGCTAGAACATGTGGGCCTCTTCGGGGTAGTGGCAGGCGTTCATCGAGTCGACGTCGCCGTCACCCTTGAGCTCAGGATGTTCGTTGACACACCGTTGCTGTTCTGCTTCGCCTAGAGTGAGGAACTTCGGGCAACGCGTCCTGAAGCGGCAACCCGAAGGCGGGTTTGCGGGCGAAGGAAGGTCACCTTCAAGCAGGATGCGTTCACGGGAACGTTCCTTGCGTGGATCCGGAATTGGGATAGCCGAAAGCAGGGCTTGCGTGTACGGGTGACGCGGCCTGTCGAAAACCTCTTTAACCGCTCCAATTTCAACGATCTTACCCAGGTACATGACGGCCACACGGTCCGCGATGTGGCGCACAACGGAGAGGTCGTGGGCAACAAATAGGTATGAGAGGCCGAGCTTGGCGCGCAACTCCTCAAGTAGGTTAATGACACCAGCTTGAATCGACACGTCGAGAGCCGAAACCGGCTCGTCAAGCACGAGTAAGCGCGGACGCAACGCGAGCGCACGTGCGATACCAATCCTTTGACGCTGACCACCGGAGAAGTGACGCGGGTAGCGGTTAAGGTGCGCAGGCTCAAGGCCAACGAGTGTCATGAGTTCCTCAACCCGCTCGTCGATCTTGTCCTTTGGATAGTTGTTGTACTTCAACGGCTCCGCGATGATGTCGGAAATCGGCATGCGCGGGTCAAGCGAAGCCATCGGGTCTTGGAATACAACCTGTAGGTCTTCACGCACCTTGCGGCGCTCGCGGCCAGACATGGTGGAAGCATCCTTACCGAACACAACGATGGTGCCACCCTGCGGCTTTTGCAGGTTCAGTACTTCCAGAAGAGTTGTGGTTTTACCGGAGCCGGATTCGCCTACGAGGGCCAGAGTTTCGCCCTCGCGAATGTCCAACGAAATCTCATCAACGGCGTGAACCGTACCCACCTGTCGCTTGAATACTGCGCCCTTCATTAGCGGGAAGTATTTCTTGAGGTCGGTCACACGCATGACTTCGTCACGCTTCATGCGGTCTTCATCGGCAATCGGAGAGCTGAATGCTTCCGGTATCGGGTAAATGCCCGCGTGATCCCAGTTGTTTTCAACGATGTCTTCAGCACGCACACAAGCAACGGTGTGATCGACGCCGTCGTTCGGATTGTTATTGGGTGAGACGCGAAGTTCCGGCTCGCCGTTAAGGCACGCGTCCGTGGAGATCGGGCAACGAGGCGCAAACGGGCAGCCCGTGGGTTCTTGCAGCATCGAAGGAGGGTTACCTTCAACAGATGCGAGGGGCTCAGAAGAGTCCTGATCTGGACGCGGCAGAGAACCGAGAAGCCCAACCGTGTACGGCATCGTCGAGTGATAGTAAATGTCATCAACCGAGCCGTATTCAACGCAACGTCCCGCATACATAACGGCAACGCGATCAGCCATACCCGCAACGACACCGAGGTCGTGGGTAATCATGAGGACAGCTGCGTTAGTTTCGCGTTGTGCCTTCTTTAGCAGGTCAAGAATCTGCGCCTGAATGGTTACGTCCAGTGCGGTGGTTGGCTCGTCCGCGATGATTAGATCCGGATCGTTGGCGATTGCAATTGCGATCATCACGCGCTGGCGCATACCACCGGAGAATTCGTGCGGGAACGCCTTGAATCGAACCTCGGGGTTTGGAATGCCAACGAGTTCGAGTAGCTCAATCGCTCGCTCTCGCGCCGCGGTCTTGCTCATCTTCTGGTGAATGGTCAAGGCTTCCACGATCTGATCGCCAATCGTGTAAACGGGCGTTAGTGCAGATAGCGGATCTTGAAACACCATCGCGACTTTTTTGCCGCGGATCTTTGACATCCACGCGTCAGATTTGCCGAGGATCTCGGTCCCGTGTAGCTTCACGGAGCCTTCAACCTTGGCAGATTCGTCAAGCAGGCCCATGACAGCCAGCGAGGTAACGGATTTACCCGAGCCGGATTCACCAACAATGCCCAGCACCTCGCCGGGGTGAACTTTCAGGTTGACGCCGCGAACAGCGCGCACAACGCCGTCTTCGGAGGGGAAACTGACGTTTAGATCCTGGATGTCAAGAACCGGAACGCCTTCTTGGCGTTGCGGTACCGGCGTGTTGTCTAGCTTGCGGTTTTTACTGCTCATGCTTGACCTCCAGACTTTGAGGACGGGTCGATTGCGTCGCGTAGTCCGTCGCCGATGAAGTTTACGAAAATGAGGGTCAGGGTCAGGATGGCAGCCGGAGCCATAAAGATCCACGGCGAGGTAGTTGCCATGCCCTGCCCTTCCGCAATGAGAACGCCGAGCGAGGTCTCCGGCGGTTGCACGCCGAAGCCAAAGTATGAAAGCACCGTTTCTGACATGACCGCTGCAACGAAACCGAGCGCCGCATCGATGATCAGGTAGGACGCCACGTTCGGAATAATGTGCTTGGTAATGATGACGCGTGCCGGTACCGACATGTAGCGCGCCGCCGTTACGTACTCGAGGTTCTTAACCGAAAGCGTCATCGAGCGAACAACACGAGCGGTCAGCATCCAGCCGAATCCTGCCAGCAGAAGGATAAACAGGAACGTCGAGGAGTTCTGCCCACCGGTCTTCTGCGAGATAACAGCGATGATGAGGAAGGACGGGATTACGAGTAAAAGGTCGATAACCCACAGCGCAGCTTTTTCAAAGAAACCACCGAAATAGGCTGCGGAAGCGCCAACGATTGCAGCAACAGTTACCTGGATTGCTGATACCGAAACGCCAATGATTAGTGACTTGCGCAGCCCCTCCAAAGTTAGTGCGAGGACATCGCGCCCACCCTGGGTGGTGCCAAACCAGTGTTCAGCGTTTGGAGGTTTCAGGAAGGAGCTAGTGACCTGCTGGTAGTCCCACGGAACCACCATGGGGCCAAAGATCGCGATGAGAACAACCAGCGCGAAGCCGATAACACCGATCTTGGAGGTGGTTGAGCGCATGAAGCGCCGACGAATTAGGGTCGCGCGAGAAAGACGCTTGGATTTGCCTTTTTCGTTCTTGCCGTCCGCCCCGTTGGGCGCGGTCTCTTTTGTGAGGTCCGAACCTGCGGTCAGGGCGGTTTCGCCGCGCGCAGTTTCAGCGTTGCGGACGTCGCGCTCTTGCGGTTGAGATTGGTTCGACATGTTTAGCTCACCCTTACACGCGGGTCGACAACGACGATGAGGAGGTCAGACAAAAGCGCACCGGCTAGCGTACAGACGCCTGAGAAGGCAACTACTGCAGTGGTGCCGTTGATGTCTTGACCGCGAATGGATGAGACGCCGAAGATGCCCATGCCGTGCCAGCCGAACACCTGCTCGGTAACGGTTGCGCCGAGGAACAGGGTGGCTACTGCAAAAGCGAAGAACGTTGCCATCGGGACTAGCGAAGTACGCAGTGCGTGGCGGGTGACAGCCTTCGACTTGATGAGACCCTTGGCGCGCGCGGTCCGCACGTAGTCAGCTCCGAGCGTGTCAAGCATCAAGTTGCGCTGGTAACGCGAGTAGGAGGCAATGCCGGTTAGTGACATGGAAATCGTAGGCAACAGTAGGTGTTGCATCCTGTCCACAAGGGCCGCGCCGAAGTAGTTACCTACTGTTCCGGTCTCGCCTGTGAACTCAAAAAACTGCGTACCGGTTGCGACGTTGAACTGGGTCGCTCCGATCTGCAAGAGGTTAGCAAGAACAATAACCGGCGTAGAGATGATGATGAGGGCGAGGATCGAAACGATGCGGTCGGTCTTGGAGTACTGCTTAGTTGCAGTCCACGCACCCACAGCCACGCCACCGACCATGCCGATGATCGAGCCGATGATAATAAGCCTGACAGAAACCCAGATACGAATGCCGATGATGGAGTTCACGGAGGCGCCCGTTGGCGTCATGCCCCAGTCCCAGTCGGTGAACACGCGGCCAAGCCATATAGTGTACCTATCCCACACGGGCACAGTGTCTGAGATGTTGTATGCAATGAACATTCGCTCAAGCGCGTCCCAGTCACGCGTGGGGTCCGTGAGGTCGTAAGCGGCCTTCGGGTCTAGCGTGTTGGAGGCGATAATGTACGCCAGTGACACGGCAATGAACAGCAGGAGAGCATAGTTGGCAAGCCTGCGTGCCAGGTAGTAGAACATAGGCTCTGACTTTCTTCAGGTCATGTTTGTCGCATAAGGCGTTTGGTATTCCTCTTAGCTCGCAAAATTTCCTGATGGTTTCAAAATTATTGTCAAAACTGTGTATTGACTTTAGTGAATTTCGTGGCAAATGAGAAACCAGAAAGGCATTTTATCGAGGTTTATCGACCTTCCGGCCGGTTTTTAAGGCCTACCTCCTAGTATTCTGCGCAGACGTTTTTGCAACCACTACGGTTCATAATTATCCCGTCTGGGTGCCGAATTTTAAGACAGTTATCTCATTTAGTTCCCCATTGTGTGGAATCTGCGTAATGCTCGGAACACTTCGGATGTGGCGTTCTTGACATTTATTTCCGCGCCGTTCACTTCCCTTTGACGTTTAGCACTTGACGCAGTTCGTGGACGATTTCAACAAGGTCTGCGGCGTCCGAAAGCACGCGAGGCACGACCTCTTTAAACATCTCTATTCCTTGCATTTTTGAACATGGTTTGGTTGGGCCGCCACTCGGAATACGCCGTCCTAAACCTCTCGTCAGACGTTATGAATAACATTCGCAATGTTAATCTAGTGATGAACAGATTAATCGACATCATGTGAAGCAGTTCAAGGAAATATCTACCACTTATAAGCGTTTAGCTACTGATTAAATCACTGCGGTCGAGACATACGACGGCGTAGAGATTGGACATAAGCAGATGAACAACCCATTAGTAATCGCTATTGATTCTTCAACTACCGCCACGAAGGCGGTTGTGATCGACACGTCGGGAAACGTTATATCGATGGGACGAGCGGAAATTGAGCTCCTCTCCCCGCAGATGAATCACTACGAGCATGACCCGCGCGAGTGGTGGGGTTCCACGCATCAGGCAATCACGGAGGCGGTCAGTAGCCTGAGCGAGAGCGACAGGGCGCGTATTGCCGCTATTGGGATTACGCACCAGCGCGAATCGTTTGCGCTTATCGACGAGGATGGCAACCCGATCCGCCCGGCAATCTTGTGGCTCGATTCGCGAGCGGGTGAACAGATCAAGGAGTTCGGATCTGACCACATCCACGAGTTGTCCGGCAAGCCGGCTGATACTACACCCGCACTGTATAAGCTGGCTTGGCTTAAGAAGCACGAACCAGAAGCTCTAAGTCAGGCCTTCAAACTGGTTGATGTGCACGCATACTTGTCCCACGCGCTTACCGGAAAGTGGGTTTCTGCAGAAGGCTCGATTGACACTCTTAACCTGTTTGATATTGCGGCGCGAACATTCTCTGAAGAGCTACTTGAGATCGCGGGGTTGCGCCCAGATCAGATGGTTGAGTTCACCAGGGCGGGTGATGTTATTGGCACGCTGCTACCGAGCCTCGCTAACGAATGGGGTTTGAGCCCGGAGGTTGTACTGGTTGCGGGCGTTGGTGATGGTCAGGCCGCTGGTCTGGGCACGGCCGCGATTGACCCGGATGTGGCTTACGTGAATATCGGCACCTCGGTTGTGTCGGGAACTCATTCGAACGAGTATCAGTTCGATCGCGCTTACCGCACACTGATCGGCGGTATTCCGGGCACTTACGTACTGGAGATCGTTCAGAACTCTGGTTCGGTGCTGTACAACTGGTTTAGGAAGAATCTTGGCGATCCTGCTCTAGAGGGAGGCTTGGACCCAGCTTTGGAGGCAGAGGCGAGCCGTATTGCCCCTGGTTCTGACGCCTTGTTGACGCTACCGCATTGGAATGCAGGCCAGTCACCAGATTGGGATCCGTTTGCGACTGGAGCAATGGTGGGATTCACCACGGGGCATACGCGTGCCCACGTTTTCAGATCTATTGTTGAGGGCACTGCGATGCTACTGGCAGAGAATCTGAATCGCGTGCAGGAAGTGACGGGCCGAAAGCTGGTTGAACTTCGTGCCACAGGAGGGTCGGCCAGGTCCCCCTTTATTAGGCAGATTTTTGCAGACGCTACGGGCCTTCCAATCGTAATGTCTGAGGTTGATGAGCTGTCCGCACACGGAGCTGCCATGATTGCAATGGCTGGCGTTGGCGCGTATCCCGATGTTGAATCGGCTGCGCGAGCGATGGCTCATTTGGGTGAGAGGACGGAACCGAATCCGCAGGCTCACGAAAAATATGTTACTTGGATGCGGCTACATAGCCGTATTTACCCACTCCTTGCGGAGCTTATGACCGATATGAAGAATGTTGAAGACTAGGAGAAGTGATGGCAAAAATAGTCGTATTTGGTTCGGGAATTATGGGGACGGCACTTGCGTTCCCTTCGGCAGAGAACGGCAACGAGGTGCACCTGGTTGGCACCTTCTTGGACCGCGAGATTATTGAATCGATCCAGACCACGGGTGTGCACCCCAACCTTGATTTGAAGGTCCCCGAGTCGGTTCAGGCCCACCAGCTTGAAGAGGCTACGGAGGTCATCAAGGACGCGGACGTCGTGATGGGTGGTGTGAACTCGTTTGGCGTTGAGTGGGCGGGCGAGCAGTTGGCCGCCATGATGCAGCCCGGTCAGCACTTCCTGTGCGTAACTAAGGGTATGCGCGCGGATGAGGATGGCAACCTGAAGCTACTGCCCGATGTTTATCGCTCCTATTTCGATCCTAAGCTCGCCGACTCGATCACGTGGAACGCCGTTGTTGGCCCCTCCATTGCAGGTGAGGTTGCGGTTCACCACGACACCGCGGTTGTGTTCACCGGCGAAGACAAGGAAGCTTTGGAGTACTTGGCTGGCCTTTACCGCACGGACTACTACCACGTATGGACGTCCACTGACTTCGTTGGCCACGAGACTGGCGCCGCGACGAAGAACATTTACGCTTTTGCTGCTGGCTTCGCAGACGGCCTGCTTCGCAGCCAGGGCAAGGAAAATGACCGTTACGTCATGTACAACATGGGGGCTGCTCTCTTTGCTCAGGGCCAGAAGGAGCTGCGCTCGTTCGTTAAGTTCATGGGCGGCAAGCCGGAAACGGCTGACGGTCTAGGCGGCGTTGGCGACATGTTCGTGACCTCCATGGGTGGCCGCAACGTGAAGGCGGGCGGCTACGTTGGTGAGGGCATCCCGTTCTCTCGCGTGCGCGACGAGCTGATGAAGGGTGTCACGCTCGAGGGCGTTGCCGCGATCAACGTTGTTGGCGCGGCTTTGCGCAAGCTGACCGAGCGCGGCGTGGTTCGCGAGGAGGAATACCCGCTGTGCCGCTTCCTCTACTCCGTGGTTGCCGAGGACGCTCCCCTAGATATTCCGTGGGATAAGTTCTTCGCAGACCTCGTCTAGCCCGCTAGCGCCCATGCCCGAGATTAACGTGATGTGTGTTCGAGGCCGAGGCTAGGCAAGCTCATACAGTTGTTGCCGGCACCTTTTGGTGCCGGCAACAAACTTTACCTGGACTGTTTGCTCGCTTCGTCCTCGGACACGAAATGGATGGGCCGTATCAGGTTTTAGCGTAGCGAGGCGAGTGCGCGTTCCATCTTGGCCAGCTCATCCAGAGCGGGCGCTACAGATTCGGCGATAATCTCATTTGGCGCAAACTTGCCGTCCACAATATGTGCGCCAATCATCGGGATCATAACCTGCTCGGTGATTGGTACCATTTTCAGTGCCGAAAGCACTGGCTTCAACTGCTGCACAGCACGGAGGCCAGCGGAGATACCGCCGTATGAAACAAAGCTGACCGGCTTGTACGCCCACTCTTTAAATAGATAGTCAATCGCATTCTTGAGTGGCGCCGGGTAGCCGTGATCATACTCGGGCACAACAAAAACGAATGCATCCGAGCGTTCCACAATATTTGCCCAACGCTTAGTGTGTTCGTGCTGGTAGGCCTGCATTATGGGATGATTCGGCTCGTCCTTTAGAGGCAGGTTCAGCTCTGCCAGGTCGGTAACCTCAACCTCAAATGCGCCGTGTTTACGCGCCTCCTCCGCAAACCATTCGGCCACGATTGGGCTCACTCGACTGGGGCGAACACTTGAAACAACAACCTGCAATACCGGCTTAGACATTCCTGTTCCTCTCAAAACGAATGCGGTTCTGTTCAAATTTAAACTAACTCGCTCGAAGTGGCATCACGAGTCCAGGCGACAGTAGCACTCCCAACACAACCATGCTCATTTCACATCTCACGACCGGGGTGTGAAAGTTAATGCACGTTCCAGCTTTCTCGACCCAAATATCTCTCTTTAAGGCATAGCTTTTCGGTAGAGTCTTGGCTATGACGAGTTCCGGATCACAAATCGAATTCTTCTCTGATGGCGAAGGCCTCATTATCTTCAGTCAGGATGAGGATTTAGAAGAGTTCGATAACTGTGATGGGTTTTCCGTTTCAAAGGTTTCTCCCCAAGTCCTATTTCGCGCTCAGAATGTTTTCTCCACATTCAGCGAATTTCAAGTGCGCTCAAGCCGCTACGTGAAACTCAGCCCGGAGTCAGCGAAGCTTATGAGGCAACGCGTCACCAAAGGGCCCGTGAGAGGAGCGTTTCGGCGCGGTGATTTCAATCTTGTCGGAAACCCGGGTCAGTTTTTTCGACAAATTGAGATACGGAGTACTGGCACCTTGGCCCCGGCATTCGCGACTGCGGGAGCTAGCCTAATCGCACAAGCAGCTATCGAAGCAGCGATAGCTGAAATCAAGGATTATCTCGAGACCATCGACGCAAAGCTCGACGCGCTTCTGCGACAGAGCAAAGTGGAGTCTTTGGGAGAACTCGAAGGCATCTCGAATGCTCTCAAAGAAGTTGAAGATTACTACCGAACAAATAACAGTGTTTCAGCAACCAAATGGTTAACGATCAGTCACCTAGGCGCCTCCCTCCACACCATGGAAACTACCGCGCTTGAGCAGATATCGAGTTTGGTGGAACAACTGGCGGCAAGCCAAGGTAACTCGAAGAAAACAGCCGAATCCTTCCAGAGCCTAGATGAGAACCTTTCATTCTGGCTCGGTAATCTTGGCTGGAGTATTTGGCTACATGACCGGTTTTATGTCTTGGAGATCGCACACGCACAAGAATTGGAACCCGACCACTTCGACGGCTACCACGCTTCAATCCAAAGAACACGTCAGGAAAGAATCGAATCTGTAGCCTGTCGGTTACTGAGAATGAACGATTCTATTCGTGCCACTGCGAACTTGGGGAACAGTGTTTGGGCCACGCATTACCAACGAGCTAGAAAGATAATCGAAGCAGCTAACAGGGCAGAAAGCTCAATTCAGCGTTTTGCCCTTCACGTTAATCTCAGCTTTGAAGAAAAAAGCGAACTTCAAATACGGGGGTGGAAAGAGTCTGTATCGGGTTTTGTAGGCGACTCTGTACAAGCAGTCAACCAAAGCCGCCAGAGAGGTGTGGAGCAGATACAAAAGACTGGTGAACGGTTGCGCACGTACCGCGAGGATAGGACTCTGGCGAAGGCGGACAAGATTAGGGCTCGGCGAAATGCGAATAATAACCCGCCAGATTCCCCTTGATTTGCACCGTTGTCGGTGCTTACTGTCTACTGGCCGCTTTTCTTGGTTACACGAGTTTTCGGGCGCGTACCAGTTCGTCATAGGGGTGCTTTGAGTTTGCGCCTCGTTCAATGACTTCGTATTTCTCGATCGTCCACTTTGGCGACAGATTTTCGAGGACTTCGCGCGCGCTCATAACCTTCGAAAAGTCCGGGCCGTGTCCGCGTGGCTTATCCGGGTCAGGCATGTGGTGCACAAACAGGAGGGTTCCGCCTGGTTTCACGAGCGCACAAACATGATCGAAGAAGTCGGAGCTCTTCTGAATCACGGGGTAGAAGGCACTGACTAGGTCATATTCCCCACTAACTTCGCGAGCGTCAGCGACAATCCAGCGCACATTCACTGAGGCCTTGTGAGCCGCAGTCTCGGCTCGGTCTATAGCAATCTGTGAAATGTCTACGGCACTCACCTGCCAGCCTTGCTGGGCCAGCCAGATCGCGTCTGCCCCCTCGCCCGCCCCAACATCGAGGACGGTACCTGGCTTCATGTCTTCAATTTCTCTGCGTAGGAGAGCGTTGACTTTACCGCTCCACAGGCGCTCTTCCGAGGCGTAACGTGCATTCCATTCCTGCGCTTCAGTACTCACGCGAATAAGGTTATCGAAATCCGCACCCTATAGCGCTAGCCAGCACCCTAAATAAAATTCAACGCGAAATAACGTTAGATATAGATGCTGATGAAAATGCCGTAATAACCCAAGTTATCAAGGGATGCGAAAACAAAACTCCACTTATATTCACCGACACCGAAGGCAAGGTGCAATTATTCCAGTCGAAAGTGTCGGATACGTGCAGTGCAATTCAGGGAACACTAGACGCGTCGGATTTGGATTCTATTTCAGCACGCCTTTGGTTATCGTGTATATCTGATCGGCAAAGCTAGATGTGTCCGAATCGTGTGTAACCACTATCACCGCGGCACCGTCATCAGTAGCTGATCGCAACAAATTCATTACCAATCCGGTAGACTCCTCATCTAGATCTCCCGTGGGCTCGTCTGCTATGACCACCTCAGGTATGTTTATCAATGTGCGCGCAATTATTACACGGCGCGTCTCACCCCCAGATAGTTCCCGCGGGTAAACCTCGCTTAGGCCCTCAATTTGCAAAGCTCTCATTAGTGATTCAGCCCGCGCATTGACGTCGTAAGGTTTTTCTATACCCCGTTCTTTAGCGATCAACGCCGGTAACAAAATATTTTCACGAACGTTAAGACTAGCGATAAGAGTTTCCTGTTGCGTAGCATATCCAATTCTGCTGCCACGCAAAGTCGAAAGCTCAGAATCATCCAAGTCGCCTAAAAGCTGGCCGCATATGCGAACCTGCCCTCTAGTTGGTTGCAACAATCCAGCAAGCATATTAAGCAAGGTGCTCTTCCCGTTGCCGGATCTGCCCTGAATCATTACCATCTGCCCGCTACTAACCTGTAAATTTGCCTCTTCCACAGCGTTAAAATAGCTTCCACGCCGATAAAACTCGCGGGTTAATCCACTGGCTTGCACAACGACAGAATTCGCCATTTTCCCTCCCTTTACCTTGCCGCACGCAAAGTCAAATAAGTCTCATTTTTCAAGGTTTTACCAGCAGCTATTATCGCTGCGAGTATAGAAATGAGGAGGGCTCCGATTACACAGCAAGCAACTATTACAGACGCTGTTGCAAAACTTATATCAACATAGGGAAGCTCCAACTTGGCACGTATAAGATTGGCAAAGGGATACATTATTACCTCCCCTAATACGCCACCAATCAATCCACCACCCAAGCCGATGAAAAAGCACTCTTTCCCTAGCATAAACATGAGGTTCTTACGAGTCGCTCCCATTATTCGTAATGATGCCAATTCCTTTTTACGTTCACCTACGGATGTGGCCACAACTGCTACCAAAACTATCAGGCCAACCAACCAAAACATTGCAACTATCAACCAAATGTAACCGATTATAGTTATTGCATTAGCCTTTACCTGCGATGCCATTCCCGCAGAGGAAACTACACCCACATGTTGCATTTTATTGGCCAAAGCATCCCCTACGGCTTCTGCCGGATAGTTCGGATCAACTTTTACCAAGATAGACGAAATTGCTCTACCGTTTGGAGGGTTGTGAATATACTCCACTTGCGAAGAATATTTAAACATTTTCTCCACTGTGTTTTGATTTACGAACACAACGGTGTCATACGAAGTTCCTGTGCGCGCTAACTTAGCAGCAACATGCCAAAACTCATTAAAAAGACGCACCTGCCCATTTGGGTCAGCAAACACGTCAGCGCCTACTATAACTTCGTCATCTTTAAGCTCACCAGCATACTCACTGGCTATCCACGGTTGCACTACAAAGTCGGTTTTTGGGTTGAATCCAATGATCTGTACATCCACCGCGCAACAGCCAGCATCAAGTGAGGTCAAGTAGGTTTCAGGGGTTGCAGCTTTAACTCCCTCTACCTTACGTACCTCTTCCAATATAGAGTCATCGTTAAAATAAAATTTTTCTTTGGACTTACCAAGTAGAAAGCTTTCGGCTGCCTGCTGGTGTTCGTTTGGAAACACAATCAGATCAGCCCCCATGCGTTCCTCCATAGCAGAAAACCCTCGGCTAAGAGCTAATGACATGAAGGTACCGGAGAAAAAAATAACACTTAAAACAATTACTGTGATTGAAAGACCTAACGTGCGTCCCGAGTAATATTTAAGATTTTCCTGTGGAAGCTTTCGTAGCCCGACACCTACCGACGAACTTTTTCCTGCCATGGAACAACCCTTCTTGAGTGCCTATTTACAGTGTTTACGCACTTTTATTTCGCGATCTTTTCACTACGGCAGTCAAACCATATAGCCACAAGCGCACACAGCAACGCCAAAACGCTCACTATTACGAGAGTTGGCAACATTACCTGCCTGCAATGCATGGTTGGCATATCACATACGCCTATGAGCAACGTAACCACTAATATTTCCAATACCGCAGTGGCTGCTACTGAGATATTTAGGCCAATGCGTGTTGGAGCCTTTACTAAGAAGTTAATAAGACCCAGTACGGCTATCATGGCGCCAATACCGAGCGAGGCTTTAGCGCTCCAGTGACAAGCCATCATCGGATGGTCACCATGAATTGGACAAGGCTGAGCGATTGTCATAGGCGCTATCGCTATCATCGTTCCAAAAAGAACTGCTGGGATTCCAGCGATATATTTGTTTTTCATGTGTCTCTTACTTCTACTTCAGTGTCGATTAGAAACGCATTGTGCGAGTCTAAGGCTTCACCCGTCGCGAGCCATGGCTATAATAACCTGTTAGGTAAGCCTTACCAATGTCTTTACGGTGTTTGGTGCGAATCTAAATGCTCATAAAAATAGCTTTCCCCTGCAAATAAACACATCACACACCAGCTCGCCCCCAGCAAGCTACGCTTTTCACTTCACACACGATACTGTAAAGACCACTTAACCATTTGAGGATTAAAATCCCATGCTGGTTAATTACCTCGCGCTTTGCTCACCAGCACTGCTCGTATTGTAGGATGATTTTAGGGATGCCTGGTCGTCAAGTTTATGCAAAAGGGTTTTCACGATCGGCTTGCGGGTGCTTTTTATCTGACGCACCCTGGAGTGTCCTAGGTTTTTAGGTCCAGGTGACTTGAGTGTGGTCCATTGATACCCCGCCACTAGGTGGGGAGAATGGAGCAATGGTGAAAAAGTTCAGTAAACACGCGCCCGAACAAATTGTTCGCAAGCTCGACAAAGCGCGAGAGTTGAGGGAATCAGGATCGACGACAGCTCAGACTTCAATCTTCTTGTGCGGTGCAAATTCGGAATATCCCAGCCTATCTAATACCGCTGTATTTAACAGTGTTTTAAATCAGCATTACACCCAAAACTAAAAGCTTTTTATTGAGTCCTAACTCGCTGTGCTTCCAGCCACTGCTGCACTCCCGGATGAGCAGTAATCTGCAAATTAGGACTAGCTAGCACCCGACCATCTGCCGTGAAAAAAACCGTGTCTATGTGCTGTTGAGTCGCATCCAAATCCATAGCTCTTTCCAAACCCAACACTAAGAACGCGGTTGCCCAAGCCTCACACTCCATACCATCAGCCGTACAAACTAAAACGGCAACAAGGTCCGTAAATGCCGGTTTTCCAGTACTTGGATCTAAAACATGGCTAACGCGCTTACCCGAACCTATTCGCGTAGCTGTATCAGCACTAACAGAAAGCGCCGGATGAGTAAGCAACAAGTGCCCAAACTCTTCTAATCCCTCCCAAGGGCTTTGCAGGCCAACGCATACTGGGTCACCCGCAATCGAAATAGAGGAGGAACCAAATGACACCACCACGTTTTTCCCCCCCTTAGAAACTACCAAATCACGCACCTGATCTGCCGCATACCCCTTGGCGATACCTCCAAAATCAATTATGGAATCACTAAGCTCAAATTCTCTATTCGCCCTTTCAGCCACCAATTTTTTCCAAACATGCATTTGACGGCCCAAAAACGGGTAAAATGCGCCTTGAGTCAAATTCGCGAATTTTACGGATGCTTCCATGACTCGTGCCAGATCGGAAGAAAACCGATTTGCTTGCAATATATCTTCCAATCGGAAAAGTAATTCAGCTCCAGCATCATGATTTTCCAAACCAACTTCCGCGCTCTCTGCCAAGCTGTAAACGTTGGAAGAATGAAAGAGGGAGCTTCTGAATTTTTTCAAAATATCTTCCGAACCAGCATTTAAAATACGGCTAAGTGCGACCACCTGCGAAGTTTGCTTAAATATGCTAAGCCTATTTTCTAGTTCCCTAACTCGTTGACGAATAAGACGCTGAATTTCTTCAACATTCCCCGCCGGTTCCCAAGTGGCGCACACCAACGTACCCATAGCGGGAAAGCTACATGAACCATGCCCGATCACTCAGATTACCGGGTCTTACTTTTCGGCGCCAGCGTTAAGCACGGCGTCTTCAACCGCCTGCATGAATAATCTGTGTGAAAGAGATCCACCAGCGATGCGCTCAACCTGATTTTGATCCGACGTCTCCTGGAACTTTTGCACATAGCTATTTTCGTGCTTTATCGCGTCTTGCGCTCTTTGATAAAAAATCGGATCATGTGCTTTGCCATCGGTTCCCAAACCATAATCTTCATCATGGGGCGTACCATCAGCATCCTTTACTAAAAAGTTTGCCTTAGTGACTTTTCCTCCACTAATTGTGAAATTCACTGTGCCGTAAGAACCATCAGCTTCTTTTTGTGAAACTCCTTCATATTCCCCATCTGGCAAAGTGTTTGCAGCCGGCACATCGGCCGAGCATCCGCCAAGTACTGCAACTCCCACAATCGCTGCTATAGCTAACAATCGGGAACTTCCCATAAGGCCCTCCAAGTTTTCTAACTTTTAAATATTTGGCATTTTGTGATTATTCGGCTCCTGTTAATAAGTTTCACCGAAACGTAATTCTTTTATAGGAGAATCGGCCAGATCGGTAACCTCTTGGGCAATTCGCCCGTGCTCTAAAATTATTTGTCGCTGCCCTTGTGCAGCCACTTCGGCATCATGCGTTACCACTACCAAAGTTGTTCCCTCTTCATGCAGGCGATGAAAGAAATCTATAACTATTTTTTCATTAGTCTCATCTAAATTTCCGGTGGGTTCATCAGCGAGTATCACGGCCGGACGATTTATCAAAGCTCTGGCCACACAAACACGCTGTTGCTCCCCTCCAGAAAGTTCATGAGGTAGATGCGTAGCTCTGTCTTTCATCCCCACCTGTTCCAGTGCTTCAAGCGCTTCCTGCTCATCAGGAACCGAATGATAGTACTGCGCCAACATCACGTTTTCCACAGCGGTTAGGTGTTTAACAAGATGGAACTGTTGGAACACTAGGCCGATTTTATGACGGCGCACATCTGCCAGCTCCACCTCGCCCATTTTATCTAGGCGGTCGCCTTCTAAAAGAACTTCACCCGAAGTGGGGGAATCCAAACAACCCAAAATATTCATCAGGGTCGATTTCCCCGAACCAGATGGGCCCACTATGGAAAGCCATTGACCACGCGGAATTTCCAAGCTCACGTTGTCGAGTGCCGCAAGATCGCCGTAGTGCCGACTAGCCGAGCGTACTGAATATATAGAATCTGCGGGCATTATTCTCCCCCTAGAACTTGTGAAGGATCTATTTTGGTGATTCTGCGTGCTGGCATCAAACAGCCCAGCATCGCTATGACTATTGAAAATATGAGTGTTATTGGCACGACCCACCAATTTATATTCAGGTTTATGGCAAACACACGGCGTGATATTTCCGCTGCGATCCACACCCCTGTAGCTGCACCTAACGTCCCCCCGAATACTCCCAGCATAAGCGATTCTCCTACGAATTCGCGCATAACATCACCGGGCAGTGCACCAAGAGCCTTCTTCAATCCGATTTCCTTGGAGCGTTCCGAAATTATCGAATTAAGAGTTGTGGAAACCGCTATCAAGGTGAGCAGCGATATTATTGCCGAAACTATCCAAATTAAGGTACGCAAAGTGGTGGCGATTCCGGTTTCCGCCTCTGAAATACGGCGCACTACTTGAGCGTCAGCATTTTTTACTTTAGTGTTTATTTGTTTGGCGTATTGCGCAATTACTTTAGAGTCTGCATCTATTGAGTACTCGATGATGTCATAACCACGATCTCCTAAAAATTCACTTAGTGTTTTAGTGCTCATTACTATCTGCTCGTCTTCCGGCCCTCCGGTGTGAATAATTCCAGAAACCTTCATCTGTTTAGAGACCGCATTTTCAGACGTGGGTTGCATCAGACCAACCTCATCCCCAATTGAGAAACGATAACGCGTAGCCACATCTGCGCCCACCAAGAATTCATCATCATTAGCAGGCATTTTCCCATCTAAGTTCCAATATGGGCGGACACCTTGCACAGCGTCCAAATCCGTTGCCATTACCTGCAATGGCTGCTGATTGTATAGTAGGTTTCCATACTGGTATCCGGCGCGTTTAAGTACGCTGTTGCCAACTATGGAATCAGTTTCCTGCAATGTGCCATCCGTAAGGTTTTCTGAAGAATCAGGCAATATAACCATATTGGCACCAAACGCACGCAACTCCTTACTCATTTGGGCCGGAACAGTGAAGGCCACCAAACCCAATGCGGCCAAAGTTGTACCCCCCACCGCTATTGACAGGGAGGCAATGAAAACACGGGTAATCCGATTTAAAAACGCCTTCCAGATCATGCGCAAATACATCGCAGTATGCTTATTCTTCACGGTTACCTCCCGTGCAACACTTGGGCCGGCTGCACACGTACCAGTGAACGGATGGCAGGCAAAGATCCCAAAAGTACGGTTACAAACACAATTAACGCCATTAGAGGGGCCACAATTGGCCGCATAGCTATAGCGGATCCAAAAACAATGTGTCCGATTAGTTGAGCCAATCCGAAACCTAAAGCAAATCCAACAACTCCGCCAAACAACCCAACGATAAGAACCTCTGCCAACATGAGTCGAATAATTTCTCGGTTTCGTGCACCTATAGCCTTCATTAAACCAATTTCACGTGAACGCTCCATAACCGAAGCGAACACCAAATTCGCAATCCCTAAAGACGATCCAATCACTGCAAATAGGGCAACAAAAGCCATGATAAGCTCAGTTTTATTAAGGATCTCCCCCTCAGTATCTGCAACTTGACGTACGGGCTTAGCCACTGCGTTGGTCATAACTTCCTCTATCTGATAGGCAATAGAGGAAACATAGGCCGTGCAATACCATGTTTCCCACTCGTCCAAAGTGAGCAATGTAGGATCTTCAGCAGCTTTACGAGACAGATCATTATCCGGCGTAGTAATTGCGCGTACCTCTACCCGATCAACCTCATTATCCCGCCCGGTAAGCTGTTGAACCAGATCAAGATCTGCATATATTTGCGAATCTTCTGCATCTCCGCCCGTAAAAATTCCGGAAATAACCACATCGACAACATCACCGTTTTTATCACGAATTTGTAAAGTATCGTCAACTTTCCAATCATTCTTTGTGGCAATACGGGAACCCACTATTACCTCTTTAGGCGTCTTTCCCCAAGTTCCCTCCCATTTCCACCATTCCCGCATGCCGTCCATACCCGTCATAACCTTTTCTCCGGTTGGAATGGCGAGTTCTTTATCAAACCAGGTACCCCGCACCTGCTCTTCTTTACCGTCTACTTCAAGCTTTGTTTCCAAATAGGGAGTGAAGTTTTCAATATTGTACGTCCAAAATATGGTTTTCATATTCGGTAATTCATCTTCCCGCAGCGCGCCGCCGCCCTGCTCGGAAGAGTCAATATTGTACAAATCCGCGGCCATTGCCCTACCTTGGGGAAGAACCTGCAAATTAGAACCATAAGAGCTGAGTTCTTCTTGCACTTTATCTCCAACATCAAACATCACCGCCAGCATCGATGTTGTAAGGGAAGCACCCAACATTACTGTCACAGCTATCATCAGGCGTTTAACTGCCTGCCTACGCAACGCGCGGGCTATCATAATCCAGAAAAACATATCAGCTAAACACCTTCTCGTGGCTTTCTAACTCTTCAGCGAAAAACTTTAAGCGAGTATCTTCCACCTCATATTTGATTGGGATCGGGTTGCAACCGCCGGGGAATCCAATGGTTTGCACGTTCATCATCACGTCACACTTAGAACAAATTATTTTTCCCTTATCTTCGTAATATCCCGAATCTCCGCAAATTTCACAGGCATCTAAACCTACGCCAAAAGCGACCTCATTTTTACGCACCACCAAAAATCTAACTTCCACTCCGTTTGCTGTTTTGTACCCAAAACGATGTAGGTGACCATCAGAAACCAGCAGACGATCCACGTATACAAAATCGCCTTCCAAGGTCGTGGCTTCCAAATCTGTTAGTTCAGGAACATACTCTGAGCGTCTCTTTCCATCCGTCAACGACCAGGCAAACGCAATTGCAAGGACCGAAGATAAACCAAAAAATTGACGGCGGCTTATGGTGTCTGCTTTTTGTAAACGGCGCTCTGCAGGATTATGTGGAGGTTTTTTAACCTGCGTCCACAGCGCTATAAAACCGGGGAAAGCAATTAGAAACACTAGTATCAGCTGAGTCATCGCCTCATTGCGTTGAATCCACAAAACTATGTCAAATAGGCCGGGGAAAGACGGCACTATCCGCCTCGTAGCGAACTGTTGATACAGCAAAATCATGCGGGGCAGTATCATCGCCATGAAAACTACCGAAGTGACTAGGGTGCGCACCCACCAAGGAACTTTTTTCGCACATTGGACATATCCCCAACAGGCAACCACCGCCAAAATTGTTCCTAAAGAAAACCCGGCCAAACGTAAAAGGGAGGCGGTTTCAAAAACTGATCCACCCGTGTGCACAATCGAATCGGTGGAATAAAAATATGGAACCGCATAGTAAAGAGCAGAGGTACATATAGCCAATATCGCGGTTACGGTCAGCCCCCGGTGGCGCATTCCCTGGTTTATATCATGCAAATCCCTATCGCCAAACAACCAAAGCATTACCAAAAACGCGAACATGGTAATAAACAGCGCGATTCCCGCCCAGGCGGTAAAAACAGGAATATCAACGTGCGGGGTGTTCAACCGCAACCATGTGAAAACACCCGCGCCCAAAAGGCCAATAGCGGTTGAAGCAAAAGTTAGTTTGGCAACCGTTTGTCGCTCCATAGGTGCATGAGCTCGGCTGGCTACCAAAATACTCACCGCTAGACACAAAGGAAGCGCCGTTTGAATTGAAACAATGAACAATTCCAACATGTAAATCCCTGCAAAAAGTTAAAAATAGCTACTAGATTATTTAGTTAAAATAACCGATCATGAAACTGTACATAAGTGTGAGAGCTCGGCGGCAATGCCCCGAGCTCTCACACGCGGTTAGCTTAAAGCAGCTGGCCGTCCCACTTCCAGTTTTCGAAAGTGAACTTCAGTGGCTCGGTCCAGAAACGCCCGTCAACAGCGGAGGTATCTTTTCCAGTGTGCAGCATGAACTTGTCAGCAGGTGAAGGAATCTCAACTTCAACACGGTACTCGCCCGGTTCCAGCTTGATGTTATTTCCGTAGTGCGGGCCGTCAGAAGCCACCATGGGCATCATCGTCCCTAAATCCTTGACCAAGCCACCCGTGGCCTGATCATAAATTTTCACGTTTATCTCCAAGTAAGGCATGAACTGATCGGCTTCATAACCGATTTCAGCAGCCTTCTCATTGGTAGCAACGTCAACTTCGAAGTGCATGTCAGATTCGGAAGCCGGCGGTACTAGCACCGAGCCTTGCTCCATGTCGATTGCCTGGAAGTAAACCAAATCAACAGTTAACGGACCACTGGTCTGCGGGCCTGAATCGCCAACCGGAATTTCGTTAATTCCTACTGCCTGCCCTTTTTCAGCAGAGCTCGTCTTTTCGTCGGCGGTAGTCTGCACAGAAGTACCCTTTTCATCCTTGGGCTTGTCACCAGAATCATTCGAGCAACCAGCAAGACTCAAGGTAAGCGCGAATGCCGCTCCAAGAGCAACCATTGCTTTCTTGATCTTCATTTATTTTTCCTTTCGTGTTTCGGGATTTCCCGGCCAAAATTGGAGATGTTAGAACTGATGTAACGTTACTGACTAAACAGAAGTTGTATCTTTCACCGATCTTTGTTCGTTATTTGCTGCGCTAGCACAGCTCTCCCGTTTTGTGTTTTTGCTGATGCGATATTGCACAACAGCCATAATTATGAGAATTACAACCACAATTGCCTGTGCCACCAAAGTCTGAACCGTTGGGTAAAGACCAAGCACAGCTATTTCCGGTACGCCCGGAACATCAGTTGTATGCAGCCAAGTTGCATCCTGGAACTCTTTAGCAGCGCCACCCGCAATGGTAACTGCCAACATGCCCAACAGAACCGAAGTCCACCGGAAGAACTTCCTGATTGGTAGACGAACTCCAAATACCCACACCAGTAGGAATAGGATTATCAAAATGACTAGTGCAACTCCCACCCCAAGCCAAATGAATGCGTAATCCGAACCGGAACGCGCCGCGGTGAGTATAGGAGAGAAGAACAATATGGTTTCCGCGCCCTCACGCAATACCGCCAGGAACGCAACCAAGGCTAGTCCGAATACGCCACCCGACTGAGTCTTAGATCCGGCAACAGATTGCATGTACTCATTCCATTTGGCCCCATGAGACTTGGAGAAGATCCAGTTGGAAACGTATATGAGCATCAGCACCGCAGCAATACCGGTAAAGCCCTCGATCAACTCTTGTGCCAACCCTGAAACGTTTGATGTGAGGCGAGCCAGCACTATAGCGATCATTACCGACAAAACGATGGCTGCGACCACGCCGACTATGATTCCAGCTACCTGATCCTTACGCTTTGCCTTCATAGCATAGGTAATAACAGCAGCCACAACCAGGAGGGCTTCAGCACCCTCACGCAGCAGAATTAGGAACGAGGCAAAGAATCCCTTCCACCCAAGTCCCTCATTGGAACCAGCCAGCTTGTCCAGCTCAGTGGCGTCCTCATTCACCATTGACTTTAAGTTTTCAGCTATCTTGACAACTTCATCGTGTGCCAATCCGCCACGAATTCCCTGACGCAGATCTCGGAATCCGTTTTCAACTTCAGAAACTCGCCCCTGCCCTATGTAGGAGATTGTTGCCTTCTCTAGCCCCTCGGCTTCATAGTGTTGTAAGTAGGCAGCGGTAGCGTGCTTGTAGCCCTTATCCACATCACCCGCGCCGTACTCTTTAACAGAGGTGTCAATATTTTCCACGATTGCTTGGGCTACCCTAGTCCACTGATCTGAAATAGTCTTAGTGGTGGCAAGTTCGGCAACGTCTTTATTTAGATGGTCAATGGCAGTTTTTACCGCTTGTTCGACCTCGTCTTGAGGTGCCCCCTCATTGGAAAGCGTGCGCACGTTTAGCAAAACTGCAACAAAGTCTTCTTGCCTATCCCGCCCGAGCCTGTGGCGAATTTGATCTTCAAGGCCGGAAACCTGGTAAATATCATAGTAAGCTTTTCTGATGGAGTGTTGAACTGCCTTAGAATCTCCCGAAGCATACTCGGCAGGAATACCCTCCAGGTACTCTTCCATTTTTGTTACTACCGGCTGCCAATCCTCTTCTTCTTGTGCATTCGCCGTAAGAGACGAAGAAAGAGCGAAGAACACTCCCACAAAGAGGAAAATCGCTAAAATCTTCGATATTCGCGCGCCCGATGCACTGCTAGGCGAAAACGCCATCATTCGCCCTCCAGCTTTTGTTAGCCTAACCTAATAACCAGTATGAGCATACGCGCTACCACTTTAATTGCGCAAGGCCGGCATGTTGAAAATAGGATCTTTGAGAACAAGTTCTCAAGGGATACTCCAAATGAACCGCGAGTTCAAGAAGCAGTTCGGCATCTCCATCCCCCCTCATCCCCTTGAAAGAAACAGGTTAGATCCACGCTGGTAACGCCACGCGCCTAGACTGGGACGAGGCCTGCCCGAACAACGGCGAAGACGAGATCTACCTGATCGGCAACCCACCATATGTGGGATCGAGCATGCAGACCACAGAGCAGAAGGCGGATTACCCTGTGGTTTTCGGTAGCTCCAAGTACCCGAAGAAGCTCGACTACATTTCTCTCTGGTTTATCAAGGGCGCCGCTACATCTCCGGCACCCGTGCCGAGCTGGCCTTTGTTTCTACCAACTCCATTACCCAGGGCGAACACGTCGGTCTTCTGTCCCCCCTGCTTCACGAACAAGACGTAGAGATCGGGTACGCCTATACCTCATTTAAATGGGGGAATAATGCCAAGTTCAACGCCGGCGTCACGGTTGTGGTTGTAAGCCTGCGTCCCATCTCAAATGCGCCCATATATTTCCATGAGGATATTCGCACAAACGTATCCCAAATAAATGGATACTTATTAGATGCACCGTGTGTATACGTTGGGCCTCGACCGCGCCCGTTGAGCTCAGAGCTACCAAAATAATAAAAGGCTCTCAGACTACGTATGGGGGGGGGAAATCACCTACTCACGGTGCCGGAGAAAGAGCACCTTAACGGCATTTCATCGCTAGCCTCGTCTTGGATCCGTAATTATGTGGGATCGACGAGTTTATTAACGGTTCACAACGATACTGTCTTCGCGTTCCGGATGCAGACCTTGAGCGAGCGCAGGACGCAAAAGGCGGCTTCGGAAACCCGAAGCCGCCCTAGGCGAAAAACCGGATTGAGTCCTAAACGTTGAACTTGAACTCCACGGAGTGTCGGCGATAAATAACCATTTTATTCGCAAGTGCGGAAGTAGCAACGAAATACCGCTAAAACGGACAACATGGGGGTGCACAGAAATACATATAGGTTCTGCGGAAAACCTATAGGGATCGTCGCTATAAACCGCTGTGCGTGGAAAACATAAAGGGTTTACGGACCCGGTCCCAGCCCCCTCAATACTCTGAGCCGGGAGAATGGAAAATGGAAGTCGATGTATCCCCACTATTCATTTTTCCGTTCTTCGGAGTACACCGGGAGCTACTCCTTCGGACCAGCTCCGTGTGAACTAGATGAGAAAGCGCAGCAGCGAATCATCGACGCTGGACAGTTGGTACTGCGGGCCCGCGAGCGGCACCCCGAGGGGTCACTCGCGGAGCACTACAACCCGTTAGCGATGGACCAAACTCTGCTCAAGGCTCACGACGAAATGGACCGAGAAGTAAATAAAGCTTTCGGTGTGGCACGCAAACTCACCAACGAGCGCCAGCGCCAGGAGCTACTGTTCGCCAGCTACGGGGAGTTGTCGAGGGGCTAATCTCCTCGCTTCCATCAAAATCGAAACCACCAGCAGGGTCGTTCCCCGTGCGGGTAATTTTGATCGGCCCCGCTGCTGGGTATAGAACCCTGTCGCCGGCAACGCCGGGAACTATGACTGTGCCCGACGAGAACACGTCACTGTCATAACCCGGCTCACGGTAGACCAGCACTGGTCGTCCACTACTACTGGTGGATTTCGGTTTGGGTGGCGGGGAGATTAACGCCGCCGGCCTCGTTTTTTGCGTTGAGGAGGGCGTTGACTACTTCCCGATTGTGAAATTGGCCGATGGTGCGATGGAGAGGAACCAGTCACCTGAAAGAGATCGATCCAGTCGCTGGTGCGCAATCTGGGGGGTAGGGTTGCGGGGTCGATTCCTCGCGAGCGCAACCATGATTGTGTATCTGAACGTGATGAAAACAACCCTGCCCTTCGGAGAATTTCCCCTATCCCGCGTCCCCGGGCGGTGAAAACGGTGTGCACCATAGCCTGAAAGGCTTTGCGTTGCTCTATCGGGATCTTCGGGTCACCCACCCGGCGGATCACTAAGATCCCCCCGTCAACGTTAGGCTGTGGACGGAAAGCAGACCTTGGTACTCGGGAACCAAGGTGAAACGTGAACCATGGGGACCACTGAGCCGTCATCATCGTGCTTGCGCCTACCCCGGCCCGGCGGCGAGCGACTTCCCACTGCATGAGGAGTACAGCGTCAGTCCATGCCGGCGCATGCAACAACTTTCGAAGAATGGCAGTGGTGAGGTGAAAGGGAATGTTTCCCACAATGACGCAGGGAGTGGCGGGTAACGGGAAGTTAAGGAAATCATCATGGACCACTTCGACCGACGCCGAGGCGGTCTTTTTTGTGAGTTTGGCAGCTAGTTTTGCGTCTACCTCAACTGCCGTTATTGCCCTCCCCAAGCGGGATATCGGGTGAGTGAGGGCACCGCTTCCCGGCCCGATCTCGATGATGGGGCCGGTGGTTTGTTTTACAAGATCGACGATGGTGTTGATGATCTTTTGGTCTGTGAGAAAATTTTGGCCATGTTCGTGACGGCCGTATCCGTATGTAGACATCAGGTGTGCTCCGTGGAGTTGAAACGGAGCCGGGCATGGCAAATGGCCGCCCGGCTAAAGTACCGGAGCGGTTTTTGACCCGCGGGAGGGAGAAAACCGCCTTAGCGGTTGGTGAGCGGCCGCATGAAAACGGAACCTGAAATCAACATGGTTCTATCGTATCCAATTAATTTCACAGGGTGCAATACGGTGAGAAAGAAGACAACCGCACCGCAACAGTGCAAGACCTCTCTGGATTGGAATTTGTCCTACCTTCGGGGCGTCATACAGACGCCACTGGCGTATTTTGTCTCTGGGCAACGAGGGGGAGTTACCCCCACCTCCGAATGTTTTTAAGGTGCACCCCTGATTACGCTGGGGTGCGGGAGTAATTCTGTCCGACCGATCGGACTGTCCAGCGAGGTCCCAGCAGATGATCGCGTCGATTTCGCCGCGTTCGAGGGATGCCACCATGGCGTCGTAGTTGGGGCGAGCCACATTCTTCTTTGACGCGGAAATGGACTGATCGACGTCGTTATGTCCTATGTCCAACGTGCAAGCCACGCTGCTTTGCAATGACTTCACAGTCCTGAGGCTGCAGGTCGATGGTGCGGCCATCCACGTCAGCGTCTCGTGAGATACGACGGCAAATAGGAGCGCGTGTTGTCAAACGCTATTAATAAGGCCCTTAGCTACACGTTGTACTTAAATTCAACGGTATGTAGTTGCAAAGTTACTTTCTCGAGAACCTCGCCGCCCACGTCGCTCCCGCGTTGGGCGGCAGCCGAACCACAAAGGATCAGTCATCTGCTATCCCATCGACTAATTCTTGCAGGTCGCAGGACCTTCGCGTAACTGTCAGGTCAGCGCATTTTGAATAGTTCAGCACACGATATATTGTTCAGCACATGCTGACCATTGCTTCACGCCTCGACGTCATGAACCGGCTCGGCCGGGCCATGGCGGATCCGACGCGCTCCAGAATCCTGATGACACTACTCGACGGCCCGAGCTACCCAGCCGTGCTTTCGCGCGACCTGGGCCTGACCCGCTCGAACGTCTCGAACCACCTGACCTGCCTGCGTGACTGCGGCATCGTCGTTGCCGAGCCGGAGGGCCGCAAGACACGCTACGAAATCGCCGATCCGCACCTCGCGGCAGCGCTCAACGCGCTGGTGAACGCGACGTTGGCTGTCGACGAAAACGCCCCGTGCATCGACCCTGCATGCTCGGTGCCCGGCTGCGGCGAGAAGGGAGCGGACGCATGAGCTCGGCGTGTGGATGCGAACACGAACCCGCCGCGGAGGTCGAAGAGCTCGATCGGCCATGGTTGAAGGACCCCGAGTTGCTGCTGCCGATCTTCTCCGGCGTAGCCCTCTGCATAGGCCTGGCGCTGGGCTGGTCCGGGCTAGCGACACCCGCGACAGTACTGTTCTGGGTCGGCCTGCTGCTAGGGGCGTATACGTTCGCGCCCGGCGCGATCCGGAACCTTGTCACGAAGCGCAAGCTCGGCATTGGTTTGCTGATGACGATCAGCGCGGTCGGCGCGGTGATCCTCGGTTACGTCGGGGAGGCCGCGGCGCTAGCGTTCCTGTATTCGATCGCCGAGGCGCTTGAAGATAAGGCGATGGATCGGGCCCAGAGCGGACTGCGGGCACTGTTGAAGTTGGTACCGCAGACCGCGACGGTGCTGCGCGACGGCACGGCGGTCGAGGTCGCAGCGAAGGAGCTCATGGCTGGCGAGCTGATGCTCGTGCGCCCCGGAGAGCGGATCGCCACGGACGGCATCATTCGGTCTGGGCGCTCCAGCCTTGACACCTCAGCGATCACCGGAGAATCCATTCCGGAGGAGGTTGCGCCCGGCGACGAGGTGCCCGCGGGAGCGATCAACTCCGCCGGTGTGCTGGAAGTCCAGACGACCGCAGCTGGAACGGACAACTCGCTGACCACACTCGTGGACCTGGTCGAGCAGGCGCAGGCGGAAAAGGGCGACCGCGCCCGGATCGCCGACCGGATTGCCCGACCCCTCGTGCCCGGGGTGATGATCCTGGCGGTGCTAGTCGGCGTGATCGGCTCGCTGCTGGGCGACCCCGAGACGTGGATCACCCGTGCGTTGGTGGTTCTGGTCGCAGCGTCGCCGTGCGCGCTGGCAATCTCCGTGCCGCTGACGGTCGTGGCCGCGATCGGCGCGGCCAGCCAGTTCGGCGTGGTCATCAAGTCTGGCGCGGCGTTCGAGCGGCTCGGCGGCATCCGTCACCTGGCGGTGGACAAGACCGGAACCCTCACCCGCAACCAGCCCGAGGTTACCGGCGTGGTCCCGGCAGACGGGTTCGATCGGGCGCAGGTGCTTACTTTCGCTGCGGCAGTTGAGCAGCAATCGACGCACCCCCTCGCCGCGGCGATCGCGGCAGCGGAGCCCGAAGCACCCGCCGCCCTGGACATCAGCGAGGAAGCCGGACATGGCATCGGCGGCACCGTCGAAGGCCGACGCCTGCTGGTCGGCAGCCCCCGGTGGATCGACGCCGGGCCACTGAAGGGAGACGTTGAGCGCATGGAATCCGAAGGCCAGACCTGCGTCCTGGTCACCGTCGATGACACCCTCGCCGGAGCGATCGGCGTCCGCGACGAGCTGCGGCCCGAGGTGCCCGAAGCCGTGCAGACCCTGCGCGCCAACGATGTGGAAGTGAGCATGCTCACCGGCGACAACACTCGTACCGCCCGGGCGCTGGCTGAAATCGCCGGAATCGACGACGTGCGCGCCGAGCTGCGCCCGGAGGACAAGGCAAGCATCGTCGCCGAACTCTCCTCCAAGACGCCGACGGCGATGATCGGCGACGGCATCAACGACGCGCCGGCACTGGCGGGCGCAACGGTGGGCATTGCGATGGGAGCAACCGGCTCTGACGCCGCGATCGAGTCCGCTGACGTCGCCTTCACTGGCCACGACCTCCGGCTGATCCCGCAGGCGCTGCAGCACGCCCGCCGAGGCAGCAGGATCATCAACCAAAACATCGTGCTGTCTCTGGCCATCATTATCGTGTTGATGCCACTGGCGATCAGCGGTGTGCTGGGCCTGGCCGCCGTCGTGTTGGTTCACGAAGTCGCCGAAGTCATCGTGATCTTGAACGGCCTGCGGGCTGCACGAGCGAAACGCTGAGGCTGTGACCGGCAAGTCTTATAAGAGTTAAACCACGCGCCGAGCGCACACACGTTGGACCAGGCGAGTCATTCGAGTTCACCACCTGGTCCTTCTCGATGCGTGCAGGCACGGGAACTGTGGGTGAACCTAATAGTTCAACGGCCCGATACCGCTTGCAGATTCTACACACGAGGTAGCGGAATGGACCGAGGCCGAACGAAAACCGGAGTTAGAGACAGCGCTCTTCAACCTACCCCCCCCAATAACGCGAAACGTCATTAACGCTCCGCGTTACACGTTAAATTTGAACTCCACCACTTCGACATCAGTCGCCAAGAAGTCTTCCGGTGGTGCATGCGCTACAACACCCGCAGACGGCACTCCTGGTGCAACTTTCTAGCCCCCAATGACTTCGAAGCACTCACATCAGCTACGCTGACCCAAGCAGCATAGCTAACCCCCGACGTGTCTACTTTCCGGGGGTCAGGCCCGTGCTCGACAACCCCAGCGGACTCAACGCCCACGCCAGCGTCGCGGACCATGCGGCCGGGTACCGGAAGGTGGCCAAGGCCGCGGGCATCGCGATTTAATCCCGCGCAGAGCCGGAGACTGTGACCTGGCGATCATTGATGCGCAAGGTGCTGTCAGCGGCAGCAATAACTGCGGCATCGTGCGTGGCGGCCAGAACGAGTGCGCCCCCGTCCGCAGCTCGCCGCAGGAGCGCGATAACTTGGTCGCGGTTAGTGGGGTCGAGGGAGGCGGTCGGCTCGTCAGCGAACACATAAGCCGCGCCGCGGAGCAGGGCTCGGGCGATCGCCAGCCGCTGCTGCTCGCCTCCGCTGAGAATAGCTGCCGGCCCGTCGAAGGGGACATCAAGACCGACTTCGCCGAGGGAGTGCAGCAATTCTTCTTTGGAGTATTGCTTCCTGGATAGCCCGAGGGTGAGGTTATCTTCGCAGCTTAGTTCGGGAATGATTCCGTGGTCTTGGTGGATTATCGCTGCGCGTTCTCGCCAGAACCTCCGCCTCCGCTTCATCCTCCACGCGGAGGCATTCTCACCGTCTATCCGGAGGAGGCCGTCCGCCGGCGGCAGGAGCCCGGCCAAGGTGTTGAGCAGCAAAGTCTTTCCGGAACCGCTGGCTCCACAGATGGCGACAAAGCCTGGCCCGGGTAGGGAAAACGTTGCATTTTCCACGAGGGACTTCTTCACCATCCGCGTGCTGCGCCCCACAGAAAAAGTCGACTCCGCGGCGAGACAGAGATGAGAGGTGGAAATCTCCGGCGGCGGAGTGGGGGACTGATTGGGGCTAGCCAATGACATTGTGACTCCTAGGGGAGGCGGACATGTGCTGAGAAATACTGAGACGGACAAAACCGAGGTAGACGATTAAGACAAGGCAGCTTAGCGCGGTGAAGGTGTAGAGGAACGGGTTGGGAAGCAGTAGCGGAGCCAGGACGGACAATATGACGACAACTGTCAGGCTGACCAGTTGGCTTTTGAATAGTCGCCACATCGTTTTGTCCGGTGATTGCCCAGCGCTGTGGAGGAGTACCAGGAGGCGACGGTGAACTCGGAGCTGGATGCGCGCCTGGACTATCAAGGCCGCAAGCGTGGCGAGCAAAGCTCCGAGGGCGCTCAGGATACTCAGCCAGAACAGCGCCGTGCTGGCTACTAGTTCGGCCAGACCGCGATCGGCGGCGCGTACCGGGTAGACGTAGCCTTCGAGGCCGGCAGCGGTAAGTTCTGGACCCAGTTCCGAGAAATCCGCGAAGAGCAAATTTTCACTCGAAGCTGTGGAGCTTAGGAAGTCTGCGTCGAAGCCGGATAGATCGTCCGTTTCAAGCACGTAAAAACAATCGCCGGGAACCAGTTCCCCCGACATTGTTCCACTAATGAATCCGACCGCATGATCGGCACTGACCGGACCAATTTGCGCAGATTTAAGGAGCAGGTCGCCGGATTCCTGAGCCCACAGATCCACGGAAGCTGCGAAATGCTCTTGGGCTGCGGAATAGTCGACCGAGTGGTTGTCGTCTCCGGGACGGAACTGATAATCCTGCAGATCGTGCCATTGGCGGTTGGCAAGTGCCACGGGGCAGGAGTCCGGCACACCGGTACCTTCTTTCGGCAAAGTATGGCTGAGGACAGCCCCGTGCTCCCGTTCCCAGCTGAGCGCGAAGTCGCGGAAGTTCTGCTGCAGACTGGGCGGCAAGAGCTCGCCTCCTTCCACGCGGCCAGCAGGGCCGTCGAAGTTGGCTGAAAAATGCAAGGCTCCAAACTCCGCGAGAGATTTCCAGGTCTGCTGGGCCTCGGATTCCTGCTGGTAGGAGCGGAGCGCAGCCGCTGAGCTAAGACCCGCTGCTACAAAGGTCACGCAGGTAAAGACCGAAATTACTTTCAGCGCTTTTCCCGCCGCCTTCTCTGCGGGGGCACGCTGCCCCAGCAGCGCTACTGCGCGGCGCAACAATGGGGCGGTGACGGCTACGGCCAAACCGGTGGTAGCCAGGGCCAAGCCTATCCCGGCGGCGTAGAACCTGAGGAACAGGAGGGCAAAAGAATAGCTCCCTTGGCGGGCGAGGAATGTACTCGCAAGGCCAATGAGAACTAGGTGCGGGAGGATGACAAAGGTCCATTGCCGCCAATTGCCTTTTTGACTGCGGTGCCCTCCATTTATTGTGCGCAGCGCTGCCAATCTAAGACCGGAAACCCGAAGAACAAATACCAGGGCAAAAAGGGAAACGACAAATAGAAACAGGATCGCCACCAACGCGGGCAGGCGGAATACGACCGATTGGATGAGGTGAAGGAACTGCGTCTTTTCGCTTAGCCTGAGCCCGTCATTCCTGGCCGATTCGTAGAAGTGGTTCGCATTGCCACCCGTTGCTTTGGGAACCAAGACGTAGTCACCGTGGTAATCCAGCGACCCAAGCTCACTGGCCGCTTGGCTCAAGGCATCCGGCCGGTTGAGCCGGGGAATGCGTTCCGGTGCTGGATAATTTTCCTCCAGCGGGATGAAAACCTCGTGGGAAGTCCCGCTTGCGTCATCGGTGCCAGTCAGCCGGTAGATGGAGTAGCCGTTCTGCTCGGCCAATGAAACCAGTGAGTTACGGATTACCGTCGGTGCGTAGTCTGACTCAAGTTCCTCCGCGAGTGAAGTCTTAGGCTCGACGTAGTCAAGACTAAAGGTTGATTCGACCCCTAAGGACAAGGGCTTGGTGGAGTCAACCAGGGCTGTCAGCAGCCACCCAGTAGTCGCGATGACTGCAGCAAGAAGTAGGCTCAAAAGCCCAAGTACTAGGGGTCGAATACGCATGAGTTCTAGCAGAAGTCGTAGTAGTAGCTGTCCTTAGTGCCCGGCAAATTCGTTGCCCAAAGCTCGGCGATCGACTTCTGGCCGCCGCGGGTGTCGATGCTTCGTTGCGTTCTGTCGTTGACGATCACAGTCGAAGTATGGCACCGATTCACGGTGAAATAAGAACGCGCCTTAGCGTCCCAGAATCCGTACTCCCAGGTACCGCCACCTGCAGGGTAGCGAACTTTCCGGCCGACAGATGCCCAGTAGGTTGTGAAGGCTGGTGCTGCCTCGCCGAGTAGCTCGGCCATCACACCGGAAGCAAAGCCTCCCTTGGCGCCGTGGTCTTGGAATTCTTCTGCGGAAGCAACGGCTGAGTTAGATACGGAAACGCTCAGAGCAGAGGCAATCAGCAGCGCTGCAAACTGCCGAGTGCGCTTTTTGGGGGTCATAACAGTCTCTTTTGAGAGAGGAAATGAGGCGGGATTGCCTCAAAAGGGAAACTACCCTAAGTGAATACAAATGGGAATAGAACCAGTTTTCTAATTATATTGGTACTTTTCACAGGCCTTAGGCTCGGGAGGGCGGTGGTTGTCCTTGGTCCGCTATGTCTTGGATTCACCCCGTACGGAGTGGGGTTGCCCGCAACACGCCCTTTCGTCCTTGCTCTCTTCTGACGTCATCCTCGCCAACGTCAGCTGCGCGAAACTCCTGCCTAGTTTCGCACGCCGCAAGCGCACGGTGTCGTGCGCTTGCTTAGGCCGCCCCTAAGGCGCAGCACATGCGCGCGATTGTTGATGTGCCACACACTGCAACCTAGTTCCACACGATCTGCACCGATTCAGGGTTGAAGGTCTTGGTGCCGCGCACGCCACGGCGCAGGCGCACCTGGCACAGGGTGTTGATGACTCGACGCTGCACGGCAAGCTCTGCGCTGTCGAAGGCGTCCACGGGCGAGGCGTAGCCGGTTGTGTCGAGCAGCGCCGATGCGCCAGCAAGGCGGGCACGGCGCGTTTCGAGTTTCTCGATCTGCGGCTCATAACGGTTTCGCGCGCGCTTGAGGTCACGGGCCTCGATAAGCTCCTCGTCGTAGTCAGCCTGGACGCGGGCGAGCTTTGCGCGAAGCTCAGCGAGTTCGTCGTCGATGGCGTTGACCTCGTCGTCGTCCGCAGTCGGCAGCAGGTCCGCCAGGTCGTCACGACCAAGACGGGCACGGATCACGGCGAGGACAAAATCATCGACGCTATGTGTGCGCACTAAGCCACAGGCCGCGCAGCGGTAGCGGTCGGCATGCGTGCGCACGGGGTTGCCGCACTCGTCGCAGACATACAGACCCGAGCCGAGATGGCGGCGAGTGTTCCGGCGCTCCTTGTTTGTCAGCCGGTCGGGATCGTCGAGCACGTTCTGCACGCGCCACCACAGATCGGGTGTGACGATCGGCTCCCACTGCCCTTTCACCGGCTCGCCGGTATCGGGGTCGCGGACGATATGCGTGACACGGTGGTATTTGTCCTTCACGCCCTTGCGCTTGGCTTTCTTATAGGTGGGATAGCCCGCATACACGGGGTTGCGCAGGATCGAGTGCAACGACGTGTAGGCCCACGGCTGCGCGTCTGGAACCTGCTTTTCGGGCTGGCCTGCAGCGCGGCGGCGTGCGTTGCGCTCTGTGACCACGGTGTGCATATGGCGCGGCGTGGTCGGGATATCCGGCAAGCCCGGCTGATCGACCCCAGACAGAGCGCGTGCGATGTCGCGCATGGAGTTGCCCCGCTCGACAGCCCGGAACATACCGAGCACGGCGGCGGCTTCGGATGGGATGATCTCGCCGGTCGAGGTGTAGCCGATCGGGCGCACACCGCCGGAGTACCAGCGGCCCTGCTCGGCGCGCTGCTGTTGCGCACGGGATTGGCGCATGCTCTTTCGCTCGATCTCGCCGCGCGCCACGGCTGCTTTGATGCGCGCATACATTCTGCCGCCGTCGGTGGCAAGGTCAGCATCACCGTTTGCGGTAACGAGTTTCAGCCCCTGATCTTCTGCCCTGTCGATCCACTCTTCGAGCTGCCAGGGCTGCCGCGTGAGGCGGTCGAGGTCCCAGCAAATGATCGCGTCGATCTCGCCGCGCTCAAAGGACGCCACCATGGCGTCGTAGTCGGGACGGTCCACGTCCTTCTTTGATGCGGAGATCGACTGATCGACGTAGGTATGCACGACGTCCCAGCCACGCTGCTCGGCAAGGGCTTCGCAGTCCTGGCGCTGCCGGTCGATGGCAAGGCCGTCCATGGCAGCGTCGAGCGAGATACGGAGGTAAATAGCAGCGCGTGTTGTCATGCTGCTAACACTAGCGCGCCTCAGGTTACATTGAAACGAAACTCCACCACGTCGCCGTCTTGCATCACGTAGTCTTTGCCTTCCAAGCGTAGCAGGCCTTCAGCGCGGGCCTCCGCGATCGAGCCGGCCTTCACTAGGTCCGCGAACGAGACGACCTCGGCCTTAATAAAGCCGCGCTCAAAGTCCGTGTGAATCACGCCAGCAGCCTGGGGCGCCGTCCAGCCTTTGCGGATCGTCCACGCGCGAGCTTCCTTCGGGCCAGCCGTCAAATAGGTTTGCAAACCAAGCGTGTCAAAACCAACTCGCGCAAGCTTATCCAAGCCGGATTCTTCCTGGCCAACCTCGCCAAGCATCTCGCGAGCCTCGTCCTCGTCAAGCTCCACCAGCTCCGACTCAAACTGGGCGTCCAAGAACACGGCCTCCGCTGGAGCAACAAGTTCGCGCAGCTCCGCCATTTTCGCCTCGTCCTCAAGGCCCTCGCTGTCCATGTTAAATACATAGATAAAAGGCTTCGCAGTCATCAGCTGGAACGACTTAACGATGGCCGGGTCAAGGCCAGCAGCCTTCATACCTGCGGAGATGAGTGTGCCTCGCTCCAGCATTTCGAGACACGCCTGCGCGGTAGACAAGTACTCCGGCTCAATGCGCTTGCCCCGCACTTCTTTTTCAAGCTTCGGTAGCTGACGTTCAAGGGTTTGCATGTCGGCAAGCATGAGCTCAGTTGAGACCGTCTCGATATCGTCCTTGGGCGACACTTTACCGTCGACGTGGACAACATCAGGATCGGCAAACGCGCGCGTTACCTGACAGATCGCGTCGGCCTCACGAATATTAGCGAGGAACTGGTTGCCCAAGCCCTCACCTTCGGAAGCACCCCGCACAATCCCCGCAATATCAACGAAAGACACAGTCGCATTAATGATCTTTTCGGACCCGAAAATGCCGGCAAGCTCTTTCAACCGTTCATCCGGGAGTGGAACCACACCAATATTCGGCTCAATCGTTGCGAATGGGTAGTTCGCTGCTAGAACGGTTGCGCGAGTGAGCGCGTTGAACAACGTCGACTTCCCAACGTTTGGAAGTCCTGCAATACCAATAGTCAAAGCCACGCCTATAGTTTAGGCCACGGGCGTTGATTAAAAAATTGCGAGGCAGGGCGTCCAAAATTTTGTCCGCCCCATCCGGTCTAATAGAACCATGACAACAATTGGCTGGATCATTTCTTTAATACTGCTGGTAGTCGGACTCGTTAGCGGATACTTTGCGGGCCGGTACGCCCAGCCGCGCCCGAGCACCCCCGAGAACGAGGGCGTAGCGCGTGACGCTTTGGCTTACCAGATTTCTAAAGAGCTAGCGCCGCTAAATCAGGCACTACATGCCATTGATGCGCGAGTTGGGCAAATGGATGCGGCGCAAAAGCATCAACTCGACTGGGTCATCTCCGAACTTGGTCTCAGCCAGAAAACCGGGCGCGAGGTTCTTGCCGCCACACAAAAGCTCGATACAGCGCTAAGGTCCTCTCCCACTCGCGGATCTTGGGGTGAGCTCTCCTTGCGCCGCGTGCTTGAAATGTCGGGCCTGACTAACCGCATTGACTTCCTCGAACAAATGCAGGTTGGCCCGGCGCGGCCAGACGTCGTTGTAAATCTACCGGGCGAGGGTGCTCTCGTAATCGACGCGAAAGTTCCCCTGGACGCCTACCTGAAAGCCATTGACGAGGAGGATTCGAGCGCTTTAAGAGCACATGCAAGCGCGGTGCGCTCCCACGTGAACCAGCTGGCAAACCGGCGCTACAGCGAGGTCATTGCTGGCTCTTTGGACCTAGTGGTCCTATACATGCCCTCTGAAGCGCTCATCTCTGCATCACTCGAAGCTGACCCTGCCCTTTTTGACGACGCCCTTCAAAAAGGCATCATTGTCGCTGGCCCCTCCGCCCTCCACACGCTACTGCGAGTGGTTGGATACTCGTGGGCAAAAGATTCCCTAGAGCAGGATGCGCGCGACATCCTTGAGCTTGGACGCACCCTCACCGAACGCATAAATGTGCTTGGCGAACACCTCGGGAAACTGGGCAGCTCCCTCCAATCCGCGGTTGAGAACTACAATCGCACCATCGGATCGTTCGAGAGCCGATTGGGAGTAACAGCAATAAACATCGCCAGCCTAGAGCGCTCCATCAAGCCTGCTCCTCGACCCATAGACAAGGCCGCGAGAAGCCTGTCCTCATCCCAAGAATAACGGCGGGTAGCCGCGTCAGCAGGTGTGGTCCGGGCCCGGCGTGCGCCTACCCGTTGCGTCCTCCGCGTCAGCACCCTCGCGTTTTAGCGCCTGACGCAAGTTGCGTGGAAGCGCGAACGTGATCGTCTCGGTGCGCGTACGCACTTCCTCAACCTCACCAAACCCAAGTGACTGTAGCCGCTCAATCACTTCGCGCACCAAAATGTCCGGCACCGAAGCACCCGATGTAATACCAACCGTTTCAACGCCTTCCAGCCACGCCAGTTCCAGTTCGGCGGCCTCATCGATCCGGTAGGCCGACTTCGCTCCCGCATCCAGTGCCACCTCAACCAAACGCACCGAATTCGAAGAATTTGCCGAGCCCACCACAATCATCAAATCAGCCTGTGGCGCGATAGTCTTTACAACCTCTTGCCGGTTCTGCGTTGCATAACAAATGTCATCCGACGGCGGGTCCATCAAAACCGGGAAGCGCTCGCGCAGCCTGCGCACCGTCTCCATCGTCTCATCGACCGAAAGCGTGGTTTGAGACAGCCACACCACCTTGTTCGGGTCACGCACCGTCACGTTATCCACTTCATCCGGCGTGCCCACAATCTGAATGTGATCCGGAGCCTCACCGTAAGTGCCCTCAACTTCCTCGTGCCCCTCGTGGCCAACAAGAATGATGTCGTAATCCTGCTTCGCGAAGCGTACAGCCTCCTTATGCACCTTCGTAACCAGCGGACACGTTGCATCAATCGTGGAAAGCCCGCGCTGCGCTGCCTCTTCATGCACCTGCGGGGACACGCCGTGCGCGGAAAACACCACGCGCGCCCCCTCGGGCACCTCATGTGTTTCTTCCACAAAAATCGCGCCGCGACGAGACAGGGTCTCTACCACGTAGCGGTTATGCACAATTTCTTTACGCACGTAGATCGGCGGACCGTATAAGTCCAAAGCCTTCTCCACCGCATCTACCGCACGGTCCACGCCCGCGCAGTATCCGCGCGGGGAGGCCAACAAAATTCTTTTACCGAATACGTCACTCACGCCTCTAAGATAGCCGCAAACTGGCGAACTTGCCGCCCGTAACAAACTGAAACAATTTATGTCCCACGTGTTTCGTAAACTAGAAGGTAGCAACACAACTTAGCGCTAGTGGGCGCTCACAGGGGGAAGCATGGAAGTTAGGACCACGCCGAGTCGCGGCGCGGACAAACCAGCGCTTGCAAAAGTAGCGCGCGAAACCACTCGGGAAAACCCGTGGCCTCTCGCCCTGCTCTCTAAGAACATGAAGCAGTACATTGACCGCATGTCCGCCCTGTGGGTTGAAGGCCAAATCGTTCAACTCAACGAGCGCCCCTCCACCCGCATGTCATTCCTAACCATCAGAGACGTAGATGAGGACGTCTCAATGGATGTAACGGTTTTTGGCGGAGTCCTTCAAAGAACGGGCGGAGCTGTCCAAGCGGGTACACGCGTAGTTGCATACGTAAAACCCACGTTCTGGGAACGCTCTGGGCGGCTCAACCTGCAAGCTAGCGAAATTCACCCGGTTGGAGTTGGCGACCTACTGGCACAGATCGAGCAACTGCGCCAGAAACTGCAAGCCGAGGGCCTGTTCAACGCCGAACACAAGAAGCTTCTACCTTTTCTTCCTCGCACCATCGGCCTCATTTGCGGGCGAAACGCGAAAGCTAAAGACGACGTGCTTGTGAACGCTATGGCGCGTTGGCCCGGCGCACGCTTCGAAATCCGCGAAGTACTCGTACAAGGCCCCAACTGTCCTCCCGAAGTTAGTGCAGCCATCGCAGAGCTCGATGCGATTGAAAGCGTGGAAGTCATCATTGTTGCGCGTGGAGGTGGTTCTGTTGAAGACCTGCTTCCCTTTTCCGATGAGCGCATCATCCGAGCCGCATTCAAAGCTAACAAGCCCGTAGTTTCGGCAATCGGGCACGAGGGTGACGCTCCTCTGTTGGACCTCGTTGCAGACGTGCGCGCCTCCACTCCAACCGACGCCGCGCGTAAAGTCGTGCCCGATCTGAAAGAAGAACACGCAAATCTCGCGCACGCGTTGGAAAGCATTCGCTCACGGGCGCAGATGCAGATCAAGCGCGAGAGCGAGTACCTCAACCTGTTAAAAGACAGGCCCGTGTTGAAAGAGCCAACCGGCTCTCTACAGATCTACAAGACTGGGCTAACTCAGGCGGTTACGAACATGCGCCACTTTGTGAGTGCGCGCATCGACCGCGAGCGCGCTGGCCTTGTTGAGGCAGCCGCGACCTTGCGGGCGCTCTCACCGCAGGCCACTTTGGAGCGTGGTTACTCGATTGTTAAAGCTCCCGGCGTTGGCCTTGTTAAAGACTCTGCGAGTGTGAAGAAGGGTGACATTTTGGAAATTATGCTTGCCCGTGGCTCCATGATCGCAACCGTGTTTGGAACCCAACCCGCGCATGGGGTGGATGAAGCGGACCAGTCTGCAAAATCAGATTCCCCCACAACGAACTAGATACTTTACAAAAGAGGAGAGAGAAAATGGATAAGGAAAAGTTGATTGACCCCGGTCAGCTTTCATACGAGCAGGCCCGCGATGAGCTGGTACAGATTGTGAAGATGCTTGAAAGCGGGAAAACTCCGCTGGAGGAGACGCTTACTCTTTGGGAGCGCGGTGAAGCTCTTGCCGCACGCTGTCATGCTGTTTTGAGCGCTGCAGAACAGCGCATTGAACAATCCCGCGCCGACTCGTCCCCCGCTCATGAAACTACGGCAGAGTAGCGAAGGCTCACCACAGTAAGAGCTCAAAACCCCCGGATACCGGGCAGTACCCAACGGTTCCCTCATCTGCGATCGGCATACGTTCAGAGATCGAAAGGGCCAAACCGCGCCCAGGGTGAACATATAAACTGAGATCAAAATCTCGAGAGTATGGAAGTCCAATGATTAATCCAAACGCACTGATAATCGGCGAAGCCCTGGTGGACATTGTTGTTCCCCAGCGCGGTGAGTCAAAAGAAATTCCTGGCGGGTCTCCCGCAAACGTTGCTCTTACACTCGGCCGGCTTGACCGCAATGCTCGCCTACTGACGTGGCTGGGCTCAGATGCGCGCGGCCAGCTCGTGCGCAAGCACCTGGAAGAGTCCAACGTGGTCGTATCAGAAGAGTCGATGCGTGCCGAAAAGACCTCTACCGCTCTAGCCAGGCTCGACGAAACAGGCGCCGCAACCTACACGTTCGACATCGAGTGGAAGCTACCCGAGTGCGAGATCGGTGACGATACCGTGGTTGTACACTCCGGCTCTATTGCCGCAACCCTGGAACCGGGCGGTAGCGATGTCGTGCGGCTTTTGGAAGGAGCGCGCGAAGTAGCCACCGTAACCTATGATCCCAACGCGCGGCCTACCATCATGGGAGATCCCGCTAAGGCATACGAACGCATCAAGGAATGCGTCCGCCTGGCTGACGTAGTAAAAATGTCCGACGAAGACGCTGAGTGGCTAACTGGAAGCTCCGACATAGACCAGGTGGCCCGCGAATGGTTAGAGCTGGGGCCCGCCCTGGTAGTTGTAACCAGAGGTGGCGAGGGCGTAAGCGCATACTTCGGCGACGAAGCTGTACACCTTCCCGCAGCCGATGTGAAGGTAGTGGACACGGTTGGAGCAGGAGACTCGTTCATGGGCGGACTCATCGATGCGCTCTGGAGCGAAAACCTGCTGGGGGCAAACAATCGTTACGCACTTGCTCACATTGATCGCGAATGCGTTATTCGCATGCTTGGCCGAGCTGGGTCGATATCTGCGATCACGGTATCACGTGCCGGCGCGAACCCGCCGTGGAAGAAAGAACTCATCTAATCCACCAGGTAGATAGAGCAACACAAAACGGCGGTTCAGATTTGAACCGCCGTTTCCATATGGGTGTATCTGCTCAAATGCAACGAGCTTAAGACCGTTACTGACTGAACTAGTGGGTTTCGATCCCGCGGGAGCGGAATACTTCTCGCGCAGCTTCGGTTTCTTCTGGTGTTGGAGGCTCTATGTCTTCCAACTCGTATTCCATGCCAAGCGCGTCCCACTTGTCTCGCGCCATCTGGTGGAACGGTAGTACCTCAACACGTTCAACATTGGGCCAGCCTGCCACGATGTCCGCCACGGCCTCGATGTTCTCATTTTTGTCCGTAAGCCCGGGAACTAGCACAAAACGGACCCACACCCTTTTGCCAAGCTCCGCGAGCCTATTGCCAAACGCGATAGTGGGCTCTAGTTGCGCTTTGGTGGTTTTGAAGTACGTCTGTTGGTCCCCGGCCTTAACATCCAAAAGCACTAGATCAATATCTGCAAGCATGTCATCCGAGCAGTTCGCGCCCAGATTCCCCGACGTGTCAATCGTGGTGTGGATCCCCTCCTCCTTGCACGCGCGAAGCAGGTTAGCAAGGAACGCGGGTTGCATGAGCGGCTCGCCGCCAGAAAAAGTTACGCCCCCATTGGTCACCTTGAAGATCGTCTTGTACCGACGCAAACGATCCATGAGGTCATCAAGCAGAACTGGCGTTCCCTTACGCATGTACAGCGTGTCCGGGTTGTGGCAGTACACGCAACGCAAAGGACAGCCCGAGAAGAACACAGTTGCCCGTGTTCCCGGCCCGTCCATTGCGGTCACAAGCTCCCACGAGTGCACCGACCCCAGCTTGCCTTCACGAACGGCCTGGAAATGTTCAGATCGTTCCATGTGCGGGGCAACAGCAATACCGTTCAGCCCCGCACCTTGCGCTCGGGGAACCTCATATTCTAAAGGATCGGGGCGGTATTCCCCCGTTGAACCTTCCGAGTAACCGGAAGATCCAACAAGCGAAGCCCGCCCCGAAGTTACGTCACTCAATCTGCTTACATACCCGCGTGGAAGGTACGAGAGAGCACGTCAAGCTGCTGTTCGCGCGTAAGACGCACGAAGTTAACCGCGTAGCCCGACACGCGCACGGTAAGCTGCGGGTACTTCTCTGGGTTCTCCATTGCATCCTCAAGGGTCTCACGGTTCAACACGTTAATGTTGGCGTGGTACAGGCCCTCAACGCCGCCGGTCGCTTCCCGGTTTGCCTTCATCGATGCGAGGCGTTCATCAAAGCTCTTTACAGTCATTTTGTTAGTCCTTCTTGATAAAGCCGGCATCCATGATACCGACGAGGTTCTCAATCTGTTCTTCCAGGTTTCGTCCCAAAGACGAAGGAATGATCGTGTTGGTAAGCGAAATACCGTCCAACGCGTCGGAGTAGTCGAGCTTGCCAACGGAAAGCATGGAAGCAAGCATTCCGTGCGTGTCTGCACCATTTTCTGGGTTTGCACCCGGCGCGAACGGCGTGCCAGCCTGGTGGCCCGACGGGAACGAGCCCGTGGCCTTACCGTAAACCACGTTTGAGGTGATCGTCAGCACCGACTGGGTCGGGATTGCGTTGCGGTACATCGGGATGGCCTTGATCTTCTCCATCACGGTGTGAACGATCGTCGCTGCGATGTCATCCGCGCGGTCATCGTCGTTACCGTAACGTGGGAACTCGCCCTCGGTTACGTAATCAACTACGAGGCCAGTTTCATCACGCACGGGCGTGACCTTCGCGTACTTGATTGCAGAAAGTGAGTCCGCAACGATCGACAGGCCCGCGATACCGCAACCCATCGTGCGGGTGATCTGCGAGTCGTGTAGCGCCATTTCCATGGACTCGTAGGCGTAACGGTCGTGACAGTAGTGGATGATGTTCAACGCCTCAACGTAGGTGCCGACCACCCAATCGAGCATTTGCTCGTACTTTTTCCATACCTCATCAAAATCCAGCGGGCCATCGCCCTCAACCGGAGCGTGGTCAGGCACAACGAGCTTACCGGACACCTCGTCGCGGCCGCCGTTGATGGCGTACAGGAGGGCCTTAGCAGAGTTGACGCGAGCGCCAAAGAACTGCATCTGCTTGCCGACCTTCATCGGGGATACACAGCATGCGATAGCTGCGTCATCTCCCCAGCGGTCGCGGATCTGGTGATCCGACTCGTACTGGATCGAGGATGTCTCGATCGAGACCTTCGCACAGAACTTCTTGTACCCCTCGGGAAGCTCGGGGGACCAGAAGATCGTGATGTTCGGCTCGGGAGCCGGGCCGAGGTTCACCAGGGTCTGGAGCAAGCGGAACGAGGTCTTCGTTACGAGCGTGCGTCCGTCCTCGCCAAAACCACCGTCGGACCAGGTTGCCCAGTACGGGTCACCAGAGAAGATCTGATCGTAAGCTTCGGTACGCAGGAAGCGGACAATGCGAAGTTTGATAACAAGCGCGTCAATGATCTCTTGCGCTTCTTCCTCAGTGAGGATGCCGCGAGCGAAATCGCGCTCAAAGTAAACGTCGAAGAAGCCGGACAGGCGACCGAACGACATTGCGGCACCATCCTGCGACTTAACCGATCCGAGGTAGCCGAAGTAGGTCCACTGCACGGCTTCTTTAGCCGTTGAGGCCGGACGCGAAATGTCGAATCCGTACTTCGAAGCCATGCTCTTCAGCTTGTTCAAAGCTTTGATCTGCTCGGAAATCTCTTCGCGATCACGCGCCCAGTCTTCCGAGAAAGGCTGGTCCGCACAGCGGTCTTTGTCAGCCTGCTTCTGGGCGATCAGGTAATCAACGCCGTAAAGCGCTACGCGACGGTAATCACCGATGATGCGGCCGCGACCGTATGCATCGGGCAACCCCGTGATGATATGCGAGGAGCGAGCCGCGCGGATGCGTGGAGTGTAGATGTCGAATACCGCATCGTTATGCGTCTTCCGGTACTTAGTGAAGATCTTCTTGACTTCTTCATTCGGCTCTTTACCGGCTTCCCTGATGGCGGTTTCAACCATGCGCCACCCACCGGCAGGCATCATCGCACGCTTCAGCGGAACATCGGTCTGGAGGCCAACCACTACATCGTCATCCTCGCTGATGTAACCAGCGCCGAAAGCGTCAACGTCCGCAGGAGTTTCAAGATCAACATCGTAAACGCGGCGCTTGCGCTCTTCCGAGAGGTACTTCTCCTCAAGCGTCTGCCATAGACGCAAAGTTTTTTCCGTTGGGCCGGCTAGGAAGTCCGCTTCACCCAGGTAGGGGGTGTAGTTGCGTTGAATGAAGTCTCGGACATCGATTTCCCAGTCCCAGTTTCCGGTGTTGAAACCTTCCCACTCAGCAAAATCGACTTTTTCACGGCCAGCGTGCTCGTCGACGGAGACAAATGACATTAAACACTCCGATTTCGATTATTTGACTTTCTCTTCACCAACAACGATACCTAACGTGATCACTGATTGGTCGGACATATATGTAAACTTGCTCACTTAACCACCCAAGCTCGTATTTTCTGCACAAACGCAACAAAAAATACAGGTAGCCAGCAAAGTGATTTTACTTACCCAGACGGCGTTCGCGCTGCCCGAAGTCGCGGAGTGCGCGCAAGAAATCAACTCGCCTAAAGTCAGGCCAGTATGCCTCGGTGAAATAGAACTCCGAGTGCACTGACTGCCAGAGCAGGAATCCCGAGAGCCGTTGCTCCCCAGACGTTCTGATCACGAGGTCCGGGTCTGGAACACCGGCGGTATATAGGTGGTCAGTAATGTCATCCACGGTTAGGACATCCGCCACCTCGTCAATACTCAAACCCTTTTGCGAGTATGCGCGAAGCAACGCGCGAACAGCGTCGGTAATCTCGTGCCTGCCGCCATAACCGACGGCAATATTCACATCTAAAGACCCCGGTTCTCGGCCTTTTGCACAGGTTAGGCAGTCTTCAAGTTCGTCTCGAATATCATCGGGCAAGAGCGAGAGGTCGCCAACATATTTCAGGTTCCATCGCCCATCATCTGCCAGACGCCTAGCGGCCTCCGCAATGATTTTGAGGAGCGGGCGAAGTTCGGCTTCATCTCTATCTAAGTTATCGGTTGAAAGCATCCAGAGCGTAACGATCTTGATACCAAGCTCATCGGCCCACTCCAAGAACTCGGTGATCTTGTCAGCACCTTTGCGATGCCCGTAGGCGGTTGCATTGCCGCCTTCCCGCGCCCATCTGCGATTCCCGTCGAGGATAAGGCCCACATGCTTTGGCAAGCGCTCCGGAGTGAGTTCGGATACAAGCCGTTTTTCGTACAGGCTGTATAACAAACGGTTTTCCATCCCTCACTCCTTCAAAAAATGATTTTACGCTTGCCTTACCTCGATAGTAGATGAGGTTTGATCGGGATTGAAGATAATGCCTCCTTGACCACTAACTTACTCCCGCGTAACCTTAAGTTACCACACCGTAAGTTATGGAGCAGAAATGCAACCTCACCCCCTTAGTGACACCGTCTTATCGGATCCAGATGTGAACTCGTCGCGGTCACTCACACCCCCCTCCATCAAGCCGCTGATGCGCGGTTGGATACACCTTGTCACGGCACCACTGGCGTTCGCCGCCGCCCTCGTCTTGCTAATCCTCGCCCCCACCGCTGGCACGAGGTGGGCATCGGTGGCATACCTCGTGTCTAGCCTGCTCCTATTTGGAATGTCCGCGCTGTATCACCGCGGAAACTGGGGCCCTAAAGCCAATGCGCTTCTGCGTCGATTTGACCATTCGAATATCTTTCTGCTTATCGCCGGAACCTACACGCCAATCTGCGTGGCGCTGCTAAGCCCCGCGCAAGCAACCAAGGTGCTGCTAATAGTTTGGATCGGAGCCGCACTAGGTATCGGCACAGCCGTGTTTTGGCCAAGCGCTCCGCGATGGTTTACAACCCCGATCTACGTACTGCTCGGCTGGGTGGCGCTTTGGTACCTGCCAGACCTATGGCAAGCGGGTGGTCCGGCGGTTGTTTGGCTACTGGTTGCCGGTGGCATCTGCTACACAATCGGCGCCCTCGTGTATGGATTCAAATGGCCCGGACCAAGCGCACGCGTTTTTGGCTTTCACGAGATATTTCACTCGTTCACGGTTGCAGGATGGGCAACTCACTGCGTTGCCGCGTTTATCGCGGTGCTGTCAGCTACCTAAACACAGGTTTACTTGCTAGAGTGATCACATCTCGCGCCTGCGACTTGGAACTTCAACTTCCGGGTCGCGGCGTCGTTCGTTTTATAGGGAGGGCCCAATGGCCGAAAAGACTTGGTTGACGCAGGAAGCATACGACCGGCTCAAGGAAGAGCTCACGCACCGTTCCACGGAGTTGCGCGCTGAGATTGCGCGAAAGATTGACGAGGCACGCCAGGAAGGCGACCTTAAGGAGAACGGCGGCTACCACGCTGCTCGCGACGAGCAGTCGATGAACGAGACGCGCATCCAGCAGCTTGAGAATCTTCTTAAAGAGGCCGAGGTTGGAGAGACGCCGGCTGATGACGGCGTCGTTGAGCTCGGCATGATGGTGACCGCGGAGATCCTGGGCGAGCGCACGGAGTTTCTACTCGGCTCGCGTATGACGGGCACGGGACTAGGGATCGAAGTTTACTCCCCTGATGCTCCTCTTGGCGAGGCCATCATGGGTGCTAAGAAGGGCGACACCGTCTCTTACTACGCGCCCAACGGAAAGGAAATCGCGGTGAAGATCATCGACGCCGTTCCGTACAAGGGCTAACGCGCACATAACGCACACATAAATATTGGCGGTTCTAGGAAATATTCCTAGAACCGCCAATATTTATATCTGCTAGTCCGCTCTAGATCGCATTTTGACCTGGCGATACTAGGTAAGACGGCGCTCACCTACCTGATAGCAGCTCTCTAAAGATAGGAGGACTACTCGGCGGATTCCCCACCATTTTTGGCCGGGGAGTCTTGTAGCACTGCCTTCACAGAATCTGATACCTGCTCGCTAACCTTCGAGTTATCCGCCTCTTCCTCGTAGGCCGTTTCTGCCGGCTCGGCTTCCGGATCGATGCGACGCATATTGGGATCGTAGGAAGTCAAAAGCTGTTCTTCTAAACTTCCGGGAGGCCCGCCCGCACGGTCATTGTCTGTGGCAAGATTCGGGAACTTGTCGTAACCATACAGGTACAGAATCGAAGTGTTGAGGAAGGCCAAAACCGGGACGGCAAATAGCGCGCCTGCAATGCCAAACAGGAACGAACCCGCCGCCACCGCGAGTAGCACCGCAACCGGGTGAAGCGAAACCGCGTTCGACATGAGCCACGGTTGCAACACGTTTCCCTCCAGCTGCTGAACCACCAAGATGACCACCAGCATGAACACGGCGGTCATGAGACCCTGATCAACCAAGGCGACCAACACGGCAATGGTGCCGGTGAGGAATGCACCCACGATCGGAATGAACGAGCCTAGGAAGACCAGAACAGCCAGCGGGATAGCCAGGGGAACACCCAGGAAGAAAGCGCCCAAACCAATACCCGTAGCATCAATAGCGGCCACGAGAATCTGCGCCTTCGCGTACGCACCGAGCGTGGTCCAGCCACGAACCGCAGCTTCGTGAAGCGGCACGCGCGCAGGCTCTGGCATGCAACGCAAGAACCAGATCCAAATCTTGCGTCCATCCTTCAACAGGAAGAACAGGACGAACAGCGCGATCAGGGCACCGGTGAACACATTACCGACCGTGGCCGTTATGGATAATGCCCCCGAAGCAAGACGTTGAGAGTTATGTTGAACCGCATTTATGATCTCGTCGTTAAGCGAATTTAAATACTTATCAATCGCTTCGCTCTCAATGGGAAGTGGCCCCGTCCTAAGCCATTCGGTCAGCCTTGAAAAGCCGTCGGTTGCACGCGAAACCAGATCGCCAAACTGCGCAATAATTTGCGAGGAAGAAAGAGAGATCAGGCCCGCAACAACCCCAATACCAATCAAGAGACTGAGCGTGGCACTAGCGGCCTTTGGCATACCGAGCTTGCGGTGAAACAGCCTATTGACCGGATCAAGCAAAACGGCAAGAAGTAGCGCTAACGCCACCGGGATAGCGATAACCGTCACGTACGAGAGCCCGTATGCAACGAGCCCCAGAGCAAAGATGACAATTACCATCCGCCAAGACCAAGCGGCCGCAACCTGTAGCGGCCAACTCACGTGGTCCTGCACTCGCCTATCCGGATGCGGGGCAGATTCAATCCTCTCCACTCGTACAGGTTCGGGTTGGATCGACTCGCGAGCCCTCAACAGGGGTTCAGAAAAACGATCAAAAAGATCGCTCACTCGCGTGGCACGACGCTTGGCCATGTGACCTCCAAAGTCTTTATTTTGCCGTCAAGGAAGTATACCGCTTCCGCTGTTTTCAAGTACAAGCGGTCGCGGCATCCGCCGCAGACATGTAAGTTGTGACCAACAGAAAGGTATTCACATGGCTACCCACAGCGGAACTATCGCGGGCAGGAAAACACCGGTTGCCTCCCACCTTGGAAATCATCCCGTTTTAAACACTCCCGTAGAGGGCCCCTGGGATAAACCACACGAGGTGCTCTATTTAGGCATGGGTTGCTTCTGGGGCGTGGAGCGCATCATGTGGCACCTATCTGGAGTTATTGCAACAGCTGTTGGCTACATGGGTGGCACCACCGAAAACCCCACGTATGAGGAAGTGTGCACGGGACAGACCGGACACGCCGAGATCGTCCGCGTGGTTTACGACCCGCGCAAGATCAGCAGCGAACAGATCCTGAAGGTGTTTTGGGAGAACCACGACCCTACTACACTCAACCGGCAGGGCAATGACCGTGGCACGCAGTACCGCTCCGCGATTTACTACACGAATGAGAGCCAACGCGAGGCTGCCCTAGCAACCCGCGACGCGTTCCAAAACGTTCTAGACGAGCACGGCAAAGGGCGGATCACCACGGAAATTGTTAGTGAGGGCGAGGCCGGCACGTTCTACCTTGCCGAACGCTACCACCAGGCCTACCTGCACCACATTCCAAACGGGTATTGCAACCACGGACCAAACGGAATGAGTTGCCCCATCGGCATCGTTTAAGACGCGTCGCGTAGTCAGCCACTCGGGCAAAACAAAGCGGCGGCCCTTGCCCAAAATGGGCTGAAGGCCGCCGCTTCGTCTATTGGTTTAACTAGCTGACTCGAACAACGTCAGTCACGAACACGAGGGTGTCCCCGCCGCCAATGCCGGCTTGCGGAACACCCGCATCGCCGTAACCCAGTTCAGACGGAATCGACAGCACAACGCGTGAGCCTTCACGAACACCGATCAGGCCCTCGTCCCAACCGCGAATGACCATACCGATACCAACGGTGAACGACAGTGGCTCGCCCCGATCATAGGAGTTATCGAAGATGTTGCCGTTCCAAACCTGACCGAGGTAGTGCGCATCGATCTGATTGCCAGGCGTAATGGGCGCACCCGCACCCTCGCGAATCACCTCAACATGCAGGCCCGCGGGAGACTCCTCCGTAAGGAACTCAATAGTGGGCTTGCGCAAGAAGTTATCGGAAACTTTCAAAAATTCACTCATGGCGTCAGTCTACTTAATCTCCCGCAGCAGAGCGCAATATTGCGAGGACGCGCAACACCTCAACGTAGATCCACACGGCCGTCACGGTGATTCCAAAAGCCACACGCCAGGCGAAAACGGCGGGTACGCCGGCCTCTACGCCACGCTTCGCCACATCAAAATCTCCAATAAGGCTGTACGTACCAATCACGATCGCGAGGCCGCCTACAATCACCCCGAGGGGGATCCCCAGCACCGAGATAGATCCCAGGCCAAACGGCGTGGTTATAGCTCCCGTCCAGACCAAAACCATGTTCACGAGGTTGTACCCCAGCACCGAGAGCAGGCCAATCAACACAAAACGGTTTGTGCGCGAGGTGTAACGCACCTTGCCGGACGCGAACAGCGCGAGAGCCACCCCGATCACCACGAACGTTGCGATAACCGCCTGTAGCACAATACCGGGGTATAGGACCTCGAATAGTAGTGATAGCGCGCCTAGCGTTACCCCCTCTGCAATCGCGTAAGCCGCGATCAGCGCGGGCCGGACCGTGTTCGAAAAGAGGTTTACTATTACGAGGACGAGGCTGACAATCATGCTGCCGAATATGACAAGGCGGGCAAGCCCCGGCGCCGCGAGAAGCGCGAACCAGCCCACCGCCGCACCAAGTAGCAAGATGGCGAGCATCGAGCCGGTCTTCACAATCACGTCGTCATAGGTCATGCGTCCCGTATTAACCGCATCGGCAGCCGGAGCCCTGTAAGCGTCCTCAAACTGATCCATGGGCGCGGTACCCGGCGCGGTTTCCTGTGGGTGATGCGTCGTAGCGTACGGATCAAACTGCCCGGATCCCGTCGCCTGTGCGCCGGTGCCAGATCTGCCCGGCTCATAGCCCGGCATCGTTGGGTATCCAGCCGGGGTCCTAGAAATATCTCTATCGAGCTCTACCATCACGGGATTACTGCTCATATGCATCCGCTCCTAAAAATAGTTATCTCGTGAATTGCTATGAATATAACGGACTTTGCACGTGGCCGAAACATTTAACTGCGAACTTGGTACCCCCAGCCGGGCTCGAACCGGCACTCGGTCGATTTTAAGTCGACTGCCTCTACCAATTGGGCTATGGGGGCTCGCGCCTATTCTACGGGGAAAACGTCTGGTTACACCAAACGCGACTATCTCTCCAACTTCCAAAAACATCGCGAAGCAGGTACAAACTGTTACAAATCGCACCGTTTTCGCCCACATTTTAACCTTGTCCACTCACGCGGCAGACAGATTGATTAAAGTCGAGGATAAGGTGTGTCTCGCGCGAGGCACCGATTAGCTGAAAGAAAGGTGAGCCGTATGTGGTCTGACGGCCGTAGAAGGCCCGGCGTCAACCCTGACCCCAGCATTAAGCGCAGGTCAACACACAACCTGCCGGGAAATGTGGGAATGCAACGCCCCTTCGCACTCTCTTCGTCGCAGACTAGGCGAATCGAACGAGAACGAAACGCCGCTAGACCGCACGCGTTAAAGAGCGTCAAGGACCTGCCCAAGTCATTCGTTCGCTTCGTATCGGATGAGACGAAAGCGGGCATGCTCCTAGTGGTTGCAGCATTGCTGGCACTGGCATGGGCGAACTCGCCGATCGGCTTCATTTACGAGACCATGGCTAACTTCACCTTTGGCCCGCAGGCGTGGCACCTTCATTTGCCGATCTCCGCTTGGGCCGCAGATGGCGTTTTGACCATCTTCTTTTTCGTGGTTGGTCTTGAGCTGAAAACCGAGTTCGTAACCGGTGCACTTCGAGATATTCGCGAAGCAGCTCTGCCCATGCTGGCCGCAGTTTTTGGCATGATAGGCCCTGCGGTGGTGTACCTGCTGGTACAGATTTTTACTGGTTCCGAGGCGTTCTCGGGCTGGGCCATCCCCGCAGCAACCGATATTGCGTTCGCGGTGGCCCTCCTCGGAGTGTTTGGCAAAGGCATGCCCCCTGCGACACGCACCTTCCTACTCACCCTGGCCGTGGTTGATGACCTCCTCGCAATCATCATCATTGCCGTGGTTTACTCCACTGATCTGAATTTCATTGCCCTCGGCATTTCGCTGGCACTCATTGCCCTATTCGGCTTCTTGGTCCAACGCCGCTACATGCACTGGTGGCTCCTGATACCGGTAGCAACCGTAGCGTGGGGCTTCATGCACGCATCCGGTGTGCACGCCACGATCGCGGGCGTAGCGATGGGCTTGCTCGTGCCCGCAGTCCGTAGGCGCGGCGAGCCACAGTGGTCCCACCACCTGGCAGAAAAGATCAATCCGATTTCAGCAGGCCTGGTAGTTCCCTTCTTCGCATTCTTCGCAGCTGGCGTGAACGTTTCGGAATCCGGCGGCATTCTAGAGACGCTTGCCGACCCGGTAGCGATTGGCGTCTCCCTCGGCCTGCCAATCGGTAAGCTGCTGGGAATCGCGGGTTCCGTTTGGCTACTAACCAAGTTCACGCGTCTGCGTCTGGGTGCCGGCGTGGATATGCCCGATATTGCCGCGATTGCGATGCTCGCCGGTATTGGCTTCACCGTGGCACTACTGATCGCGGGGCTCGCATTCCCCGCCGATTCGGTTCACATTCCGCACGCCAAGATGGGCGTCATGATGGGTACTGCGATTGCGGCCATCGCGGGTGGTTACGCGGTGCACTACCGTGCTCACCTGCATGCACGCGGCGCGGCCGCAAACCGCTTGCGCGCGCTCTCCTCGTAATCTGCTTAGAGGATCAACTAGATGATGGACAGCGCGATTCCATCGAGGATGTCGTGCTCCGAAACCCAGTTGCCGCGTAGCTTCGGATTATCCGCTGCTGCGCGGCAAACTATTTGCCGCCAAATGAGCGCGCCGACACTAATGACGTCTTCGCGTCCAGCCGGCATGTAGGGCAGTCGCGCAAGCTCATCCACGCTCGCATTGATCATGTAGTCGCAGGAAGCCACCATCTGTTCAAGACTAAAGCGCGACGCGTGCACGGCCTCCGGATCCCATTTTTTAAGCCCCAGGGCGTGGCAGGTAATGGTCGTAACCGTGCCGGCAACGCCAACTAGCGAGTTCACCTGAGTGAACGGCACGGCCGCTGCGGCCTCGTCAATCAAGCTGTCAATCCACGCTACGGCCCTGCTCGCATCCGGGTTAGGGGCTGCTATTTCGGGGAACTTCTCGGTGACACGAACCGATCCCATGTTCATAGAGATCGCGCCTAGCACGCCAGTTTTAGCAGCGCCCGCCACGAACTCGGTGGAACCTCCCCCGATATCAATCACCATCACGGGGTTTTCAGCTTCGTACAAGCTCGAGACCGCACCGGTGAACGAGAGCGCAGCTTCCTCGTTGCCCTCCACAACTTCTGGCTCAATCCCAACCGCGTCTTTAACGGCTACGCGGAAGTCGTCACGGTTTTGCGCATCGCGACTCGCAGACGTGGCCACAAAACGCAGTCTATTCACACCGGCTTCGCGGCAGATCTGCGCGTATTCCTTCGCCTGGTTAGCCGTGCGCACAATCGCCGCCTCAGAGAGGTAGCCGGTGCGATCCACGCCCTCCCCAAGCCGTACGATTTCCATTGTGCGCAGGTCGTCAACAAACGAGCCAGACTCCATGTGGCCAATCAGAAGCCTGATGGAGTTGGTACCACAATCAATGGCTGCCACCTTGCCGCCCTCGCGGCCCAAAAGCCACGGGAAGTCTTCACTCACGCGTCCGCTCCTTCAAAATCAGCGGGAGTTTGGCCCGGCAGGCAGGAACACTTCTTCTGGTCCCACAGCCCCATCTCTTCTAACTTGGCCAGTGTCCAATCTCCAATCGGATTTACGCCCGGGCCAGCGGCAAGCGCGTGGCCAAGCAGGGCATGCAAACACTTCACGCGCTGCGGCATTCCTCCAGCCGAGAAACCACTTATCTCATCAACTTTTTCCACAGCGTCACGCGCCTCAATATAAGCGAGGTGGGCAGCGGCGTATTCGCTGCGCAACTGCTCGTCGTTTGCAAGGCACTCATTCAAATGCTCCATCCACTGATTGGACTCGAGAACGGAACACCCCTTAACGGCGGCGGGATGGGTCAAGTAGAACATGGTTGGAAAAGGACTGCCATTTTCTAAGCGAGGAGCAGTTGCTACTACCAATGGAGCACCGCAAACACACCTGGCCGCAATCCCTAAAACCCCGCGCGGCTCGCGCCCTAACTGAAGCTCAAGAATCTTCAGATCAATATCTTGCGTCTTATCCAACGCCTACTCCTCTTTTTTCTTTAAGCACACCGACGGGTCAAGACGAACCGGCTGATTCACATCATCGGCGGCATCCGCAGTATCAGCCACCACCAGGTACCAAGGCCGAGGCGGACCCTGGTCCTCAACAGGCTTGGTATCTGTCATCCCATCCGCGATGCCGGGCGCGTCAAGCACTTGATACTGCGTCTCCCCCGGCTGGACATACTGTAGTCGCGCCCGCGCCTGTGAGGCTACGTACGACTTGTCGCCCCACCGGTCCAGCTGATCTTGCAGCTCGGCGTTAGTCTGCTTCGCCTGCTCGATTTGGATTAGAACCGAACGATACTCACGCTGCTGGGCCCACCACTGGTGAAGTGGTTGTGTTACGCCCAAAAGAGCAATTACTAAAGTCAAAGTCAAGGCGAACGCTTTGAGCGACACCTTTCGCTCCGTAGCGGGAGCCTCTGCCGTTTTGGTGACGCTGGTCTTTCTTGCCCGCGAACGCGGCCTGCTACTTCCCGCTGACGAGTGTGGCCGCGCCCCCCTCCGCGCGATACCGGCGGGCTTGGATTGCGAGGTAGCTTTCTTCGCGCCGCTCCCCATGCCTTTAGGCATGGTTGGACGACGAACTCCGCTAACCCTACGCTCACTCATGCCTCTAGTTTTACAAAACTTAAGCGAAGTTGCCTAAACCGCGCCGGCGGCGGGTGAAACAAAAAAGACGGGGCCCGAAGGCCCCGTCTCGATGCTCTATCAGCTAGCGGTTAAACCACTTGCTGCAAAGAGTTAGAAGTTCGCGCGTGGGAAAGCGCTGCGGCCAGCGTAAACCGCTGCGTCAGCAAGCTCTTCCTCAATACGCAGAAGCTGGTTGTACTTAGCAACGCGCTCAGAACGAGCCGGAGCACCGGTCTTGATCTGACCGGAGTTCGTTGCAACAGCGAGGTCAGCAATCGTGGTGTCCTCGGTCTCACCGGAGCGGTGCGAGGTCATCGACTTGAAGCCGGCACGGTGTGCAGCCTCAACAGCGTCAAGCGTCTCGGTGAGGGTACCAATCTGGTTCACCTTCACGAGCAGAGCGTTAGCGGCGTGCTCCTTAATGCCGCGTGCAAGACGAGCCGGGTTCGTTACGAACAGGTCGTCACCAACTAGCTGCACCTTGTCACCAATCTCGCTCGTAATCTTGACCCAAGAATCCCACTCGTCCTCAGACAGCGGATCCTCAATCGAAACTAGCGGGTACTGTGCAAGTAGCTTCTCGTAGTACTTCACCATGAACTCGGTGTCGCGCCCCTCGCCCTCAAGCATGTACTTGCCATCCTTGAAGAACTCGGTAGAAGCGACGTCAAGAGCAAGAGCGACGTCCTTGCCCGGCTTGTAGCCGGACTTCTCGATTGCCTCAATAATGAGGTCGAGTGCAGCAGCGTTCGACTCCAGCGACGGCGCGAAACCGCCCTCGTCGCCAAGACCGGTGGAAAGACCGCGGCCCTTAATAACGCCCTTGAGGGTGTGGTATACCTCAGCACCCCACTGGAGGGCCTCACGGAACGAACCTGCACCGATCGGAGCAATCATGAACTCCTGAATGTCAACGTTCGTGTCAGCGTGCGAACCACCGTTGAGGATGTTCATCATCGGAACGGGCAGGACGTGCGCGTTCGGGCCACCAACGTAACGGTACAGCGGCAGGCCAGACGACTCTGCAGCTGCCTTGGCAACAGCCAGCGAAACACCGAGAATGGCGTTAGCACCAAGCTTGCCCTTGTTGTCCGTACCATCGAGATCGATCATGGTCTCATCGATCAGGCGCTGCTCAGTGGCATCTTCATCAATCAGCTCAGGAGCAATAACATCAATTACTGCCTCAACTGCATCCTCGACACCCTTGCCCATGTAGCGGTTGTCGTCACCATCGCGACGCTCAACGGCCTCAAATGCGCCGGTAGAAGCACCCGACGGAACGGCTGCACGCGAAACGGTGCCGTCGTCAAGCAGAACTTCAACTTCAACAGTCGGGTTGCCACGAGAGTCAAGAATCTCGCGAGCACCAATGGCCTCAATGTGTGCCATGTTTTTCTCCTTCTATAGATCCGGTAATGTCGCGGACTATTTTTAACGAGTTATCGTTCCCTCAGTAGGGTTTTGCAGACCATCTGCATCCCCCTTAGGTCTAGGTTGAAGATCAGCGGGGTGTAAGTCCTTCGAGGGCCCTGCCGATGCTTCTTAAAACTTACTGTTGTGGCGGGAGTACAACGCCCTGCAGGTTCGGTGCGTACACAACGTTGTTCTCGTCTAGCGCCCCATACCTCGGGTTGAGCTCAATGTCCTTGCCCTTCTGTGCCTCAGCCACTTCCTGCGCCAACACCTGCTGATCCACTTTGCCCTGCAGGAGCACCAAAAGCTGGTTGATGCGTACAACGCCAACGGCAGCCGCATTAGCCGGCTCGCCGGGAGACTGCACCGAAGCCAGCGCATTACGGGCGTCTTCATCTGAGAACTCAACGCCGAGCTGGTTTGAAACCTCGCGAACTGCCTCCCCTTGCGCCAACACATAAACCACGCCTGCAGTTGGGAACGGCTGGCCGCTGATTTGCGAAAGCTGCTGGGCAGCCTCGCTCACTTCGTCTTCCGTATAGGTGGTTCCATCGATCTTCAGTGCCACACCCGGCTGGGCAGAACAGGCTGCCAGAGCAACCGTTGCCATAACTGTGCCGGCGCCAACTACAATGCGTTTCCATGTTGACTTAAGTGTCACGGTTACGCGTCCTTTCGTTTTCAACCATCTGGTACAGATTCTACGCTGTTTCCCTTAACATTTTCTTGCCCCTAGCTGGGTTAACCTTTAGAGTCAGGCGAATAATCAACGATTGTCTGCAAAAAGTTTTGCGTCCAATCAAGTAGTTCCTGGTCCACGATGGCCGGGCCACCAAGTTTTTTGGACTTAGGAGCGGGCACCAGAATCTGGCGAACAGCCCCCTTAATTATCGAACCCGGGTACAGTCTCTTCAAACGTAGAGCTTGAGAATCGCGCAATTCCACGGGAGAAAATCGAATGTAGCGCCCCTGGGCCACGATCTCTTTAATACCGAGGTCACGTGCATACTCGCGCAATCCAGAGATAGCGAATAGCAACAGCACCTGCTCGGGGATTTTCCCGTAGCGGTCCACGAGCTCTTCGCGCAGGTCATGAGCCTCCTCGGGTGAACGCAACGCAGCAATCTTTGCGTAGGTCTCGAGGCGAAGTTGCTCGCCCTCAATGTAGCTCGGCGGGATGTGCGCATCCACGGGGATTTCGATGCGCATCTCTTCACGTTTCGGAGGCTGCCCGTCGCGATAGGTTGCCACGGCGTCAGCAACCATACGCACGTAAAGATCGAAGCCCACGCCCGCAATGTGTCCAGACTGTTCGCCACCCAGCAGGTTGCCGGCGCCGCGAATCTCCAGGTCTTTTTGCGCCACCGCGATGCCCGCGCCCAGATCAGTGTTAGCCGCAATCGTTGAAAGTCGCTCATGTTCGGTCTCGGTCAGAACCTTGTCTGCCGGGTACAAGAAGTACGCGTATCCCCTATCGCGTCCGCGTCCAACGCGACCTCGTAGCTGGTGAAGCTGCGACAGTCCCATCGCATCCGCACGGTCCACGATGAGCGTGTTGGCGTTAGAAATATCCAGACCGGTTTCAATAATCGTGGTGCATACGAGGACGTCGAACTCGCGGTTCCAAAAGTCCACGATCACCTGCTCTAACTGAGCTTCAGCGAGCTTTCCATGCGCAATACGAACCCGCGCCTCGGGCACGAGCTCTTGAATATGATCAGCGATCTTGCCGATATCTTCCACGCGGTTATGAACGTAGAACACCTGACCGTCACGCAGAAGCTCACGTTTGATTGCGGCACTAACCTGCTGGTCTGAATATGCCCCCACAAATGTAAGAATTGGGTGGCGCTCCTCTGGCGGAGTGGTCAGGAGCGACATTTCGCGGATGCCCGTGATTGCCATTTCAAGCGTACGAGGAATAGGCGTGGCTGACATTGACAAAACATCCACGTCGGTGCGCATCTGCTTCAGGGTTTCCTTGTGCTCAACCCCAAAACGCTGCTCCTCATCAATGACAACGAGGCCGAGGTCCTTGAAGCGGACAGATCCTGTAAGCAGGGAATGGGTTCCAATCACCACGTCGATCTGGCCGGTGCGAAGGCCTTCGCGAATGCGTTCCCCCTCGGTCGCGCTAGTGAAACGCGATAGGGCCGCAACATCTACAGGGAAGCCCGCGTAACGCTGCTGGAACGTCTCCAGATGCTGCTGAACCAAGAGGGTGGTGGGCACGAGGACAGCCACTTGCTTGCCGTCTTGCACTGCCTTGAACGCGGCTCTAACCGCGATTTCAGTCTTGCCGTAGCCCACATCGCCACCAAGCAGGCGATCCATAGGGATCGGCTTTTCCATGTCTGCTTTGACCTCGTCGATCACGGTCAGCTGATCCGGCGTCTCCACGTACGGGAACGCGTCCTCAAGTTCGCGCTGCCACGGCGTATCGGGGGAGAACGCGTAGCCCTTCGCGGACTTACGCGCGGCGTAAAGACGAACCAGCTCTCCCGCTATCTCCTTAACAGCCTTACGCGCCTTGGCCTTAGTTTTCGCCCATTCAGCCCCGCCCATCTTGGACAGCTTTGGCTGATCCGAACCCGAATACTTAGAAACCTGATCCAGCTGATCGGTTGGAACGTACAGGCGGTCCCCAGGCTGGCCGCGGCGGGTGGGTGCGTACTCGATTAACAAGTAGTCGCGCGTAACAGCCTCTTCGCCGCGTCCAATGGTGCGCGAAACCATTTCAATGAACTTGCCAATGCCGTGCTGCTCGTGGACGATGAGATCGCCCTTTTCTAGCGTCAGCGGATCAATACCTTTGCGCCTGCGCGCCGGCATTTTTCGCATTTCTGCGGTCGACGAGCCCGCCTTGCCCGTCAGATCCGTCTCGGTAACAACCGCAACCTTCAGTTCCTCAGCTACAAATCCCGGCCCTGAGCCGGCGGCCAGCACTTCGATTACGCCCGGCTCTAACCCCTCGGACACCGCCTCGACTATTTTTGCAGGCACAAATGCTTCGTTTAGCACCGCTGTAATACGTTTAGCCGGGCCCGGCCCATCCGTGGTTACAACCAGTTTCCAGCCGTCTTTTTGAAGTTTTCCAAGGTCAGAGGCGGCCTGGTCAATCTTGCCGCGATACGGCTTCACGTCACGAGCGCCCACCTGCATGAGGCTCGGCGTCACAACAATCGAAGCGTGCGCCGACGGCGCGTCGGTAAGCGCGTCAGCCAATTCCATTGGAGCAAGAGCGGAAATCTCCGCCCACCCAAAGCCGCGTTTGCGCGCCAGTGAGCGCATTTGCGTCAACGTTTTGAACGACGCGTTGCCAGCCTGAAGCGGAATCTCACCACCAGCCGCGGCGCCCGTCCAGGCGGCCTCCAAGAACTCTTGCGTAGTGGCAACGAGGTCTTCGGTGCGCGATTCAACGCGTTGTGGCTCAATGATAACCACCTGCGAATCGGCGCCAACGAGATCCAGCACCGTTTCCATTCCGCCTACGAGTACGGGGCTGAGAGACTCCATGCCTTCCACGTTGATGCCTTCACTGATGAGCTCCAGCATCTGACCCGCACCCGGCAGCTTCGCGACGGCCTCGCGCGCGCGTTCGCGCACATCGTCGGTTAGCAAAAGTTCACGAGCAGCCGGCGCCCACAGACCCTCTTTAGCTGCGCCAACCGCGCGTTGATCTGCAATTGAGAAGTAGCGGACGTCATCGACCTCATCGCCAAACATTTCGATACGAGTCGGGTACGGATCAATGGGCGCAAATACATCTAGAATTCCGCCGCGAACGGCCATTTCGCCGCGCTTTTGCACCACTTCCGTGCGCTCGTAACCCAGATTCATGAGGCGGTTAGCCAGGCTTTCAAAATCAACGGTGTCGCCCACTCTAAGCCGCACGGGCTCCAGGTCCCCAAGACCGGAGATCACCGGTTGCAAGAATGCGCGTAGCGGCACAAGCAGCACTCTGATGGCGCCGGTTCGCGAGCCAACTTCGCCCTCGGGGTGCGCCAAGCGCCGCATGACCGCAACCCTGCGGGCCATCGTGTCCCGCTGCGGGCTGAGCCTCTCGTGCGGTAGGGTTTCCCAGCTGGGAAGCACCTCCACTCCGTCGATATATCCGCGCAGGTGGGTGGCCAGTTCTTCCGCGTCCCGGCCGGTAGCTGTTACCACAACCAGCGGCCTTGCCCCCTCCTGCAGTGCCGTTTTTGCAAGCAGAGGAGCCCGCACTCCAGCTGCGGCAATGACCGTGGGATTGCCCCCTTCGTTTAGGGCAAGGGCGGCAGCAGCAAGCGCCTCGTCACCATCAAGAGCGCTAAGTAGACCGCGAAGTTTTTTCAAAACAGCTCCTCGCATCCAACCGGACTAGGCCGTATGCAGTTTTTGTTGCGCCTGGTCAAAACCGAGGGTAACCACATCCTCGATCGCATCCGCAGCCAAGCGAACCGTTACAGCCCATTCATCCAGGTCTTTCTTAGGGAAATCCGAAAGCACGAACGCGGCAGCGTCCATTCGCCCAGGCGGGCGGCCCACGCCAAAGCGCAACCGGTTGTAATCCTTCGTGCCAATCAGCTGCGAGATTGAGCGGAGCCCGTTGTGTCCGCCCTCGCCGCCGCCTCGTTTAAGTCGAAGAACGTGCGGTTCGATGTCGAGCTCGTCGTGCACAACCAGCAGGTGGTCCGGCTTTACCCCATAAAACTGCATGAGTTTCGATACCGCGTTGCCCGATAGATTCATGTACGAGTCGGGGTATGCAAGAATAGCGGCCGGCCCGGGCCTGCCTTCTGGAAGCATCCCAATACGCGCATTTGCTACATACGCGCCAGCGCGGTGCTTACTAAACGTTGCACCGGCATTGTCAGCTACCGCATGGAGCACAATGCGACCCGCGTTGTGCAGATTGTTTTCGTATTTTGGTCCCGGATTACCCAAGCCAACAATAAGCCACTGATTCGCTGTTTCTTGCACGCCCCCACTCTACCAACTCACGCGATGCGGGAATTTCGCGAGGGGGACAGAGCAAAACAAACAAAGGAATAGGCCGCGTTCACCTAGTTAGCTGGCGCCGATGGCTTTGCATGCAGGAAGTGCGGCTGATTAAAGCCTTCCTTCGCAAACCGTTCGGTGATAGCATCCATGACCGCGCCGGCCTGGTGCTTTCGAACCAGCGCAATCGCTGATCCGCCGAATCCGCCACCCGTCATCCGAGCCCCCACAGCTCCGTTCTCAAGCGCCGTTTCCACAGCGATGTCCAGTTCAGGAACCGTGACCTCGTAGCCATCCCGAAGCGATTCGTGCGATGCCGTCATGAGCGAACCGATCTGGTCCAACCGCTCATCCATCAACGCTCCGTCCTCGAGGAGCTCAACAAAGTCGAGCGTGCGTGCCGTTTCAGTGATGACGTGGCGAGCGCGCTTTTGCTCCTCTTCACTGAGGGCAGACAGATCCGCGTCGCGGGACAAGCTAGCGAGGTAGTCCACGCCGAGCTTCTGCGCCGCGGCCTCGCACGTGGCGCGACGGTTAGCATACTGACCATCCGCCAGGCGGTGTGGTGCCCGCGTATCAATGACCAGCAACTCCAAACCAACAGATTCGAGGTCAAATGGAATGTGCCTGATGGAAGCATCTTTCGAATCAAGCAGAATCACTCCTCCAGCACGGCACCGCATCGACGCAGCCTGATCCATTCCACCGGTTGGAGCGCCAGCAATCTCGTTTTCAGCACTAATGCAAGCCTCAACCAGTTCTTTACGACCCTTCTTAGTGGTAATCATCGAAACCCAGTTTTCGGTCTGCGCCATGAGAGCATCCCAGGCAACAGCAACCGCACACTCAAGCGCCGCAGAAGATGAAAGGCCCGCACCAAACGGCACGCAAGAATCGATTGCGAGGTCGAGACCGGGCATCTTGCCCCTCCCCTGCTGTTCAAGAGCCCAGGCAACTCCCACCACGTAGGCCGGCCAGCCCTCAACAGGGTTCTTCGAATCATGCGTATCGACCTCGTCGAGATTAACCTCTCGCACGCCCTCCTCCTGTGCGGACACCAGGCGAACAATCCGGTCATCACGCTGACTTACCGCGGCATAGGTGCGGTGTGGAAGCGCCATAGGAAGCGCGAAACCACCGTTGTAATCGGTGTGCTCACCGATCACGTTCACGCGCCCAGGCGCCGAGTGGAGGGCCTCCGGACTGTAACCGTAGGAGCGCTCGAAAAGCTCGGTGACTTTGCGCGTGCCCTCTTCAAGAGTCCATGACTCCATCACGATGTTGCTCATTTTTCGTAGACCTCCCGTAGACGATCTGCAATTTTTTCTGGCGTGGTGTCAGAAATCCACGCGCCCATGCCAGATTCGGAGCCACCCAGATACTTCAACTTGCCGGGCGCGCGCTGGATCGAATGCAACTGCATGTGCAAGCGCATAAGTTCGCGTTCCTCCCCCACGGGAGCCTGGTGCCAAGACATCACGTAGGGAATCTCCAGGTAGGTCTTCTGGCCGTCTTCCTCGACTTCAAAGAACTTGTTCCCCGCCTTCAGCATACGAATATAAAGCTGGGCAAGTTCCTCACGCTCTTCATCGGTAAGCTCGTAAAGCGCCTTCACGTCACGCTTGGGCATTAGATGCATTTCAACCGGCCAGCGCGACGCTGCGGGCACATACAACGCCCAGTGCTCAGTTTCATCAACAATCCTGCGACCGCTACGCAGTTCGGCGGCGAGGACATCGCTCAGCAGATCTTTGCCCGTATTCTCCCGGTACCGCTTGGCCTGACGGATCATAGTTGCTGTGCGAGGCGTGATGTAAGGGTAGGCGTAGATTTGCCCGTGCGGATGATGCAAGGTCACGCCGATTGCTTCACCGTGGTTCTCAAAGCAGAACACCTGCTTAATGCCATCTATCTTTTCGAGCTCCTGCGTGCGGTCTGCCCAAGCCTCGATGACTGTGCGCATGCGGGTTGGCCCCATGTCCACAAGATTGCGATTCAGGTCAGGGCCAAAACAGATGACCTCACAGCGACCAGCGGCCGGAGCCACCTTCCAAATGTTCTCTCCACCCAGGTCACTAACCTCCATGGTTTCGCCCGGAATCTGCATGAGCGAGGGGAAACGATTCTCAAACACTACGACGTCGTAGTCGGTATCGGGGATCTCACCGTCCTGATAGGCGGCACCCGGACGTGCCGGGGCGAGCGGGTTCGCATCTGCTGGAGGCAGGAACGTGCGGTTCATGCGGTGCGTTGCGATAACCACCCATTCACCTGTTAGCGGATCCAAGCGCATCGTTGGCCCGGTTACCGGTTTCTCATTGCCATTCTCATCCTTGACTGGCGCGAACCTATCTTGCAGGGGCCTTGGATCATCCAAACGGCGAGTCTTCTCACCGCTGACGTAAGGTTCCGAATCATCGAAGTAGAAAAAGTCGCGACCATCAGCCAGCTTCGTAGCAGTTTTACGAACGCGAGCAGTCATCAGCACTCCCAACAGTGTTTTCGTATCTATTAACCTCCTAAAGCCTACCCCTCAAGAAGCTTTTCTGACGCTGTTCCTTGAGCTGTCTTTTTCCTTCCATTTACCTACCGGTGCTTTCACATTGGCGTATTTCCAATCAACACTGCGCGTCTGCTACTCCTTCATCCTTTCCAAATATGAATACGCCCCGCCGCTTGTGATAGTAATAATCCGTAAACAGGCGACTATGCGTGGCAAGGAATAAGTATGTACCTTCCCTCCTGCGGGACCGACGAGGAACTCATCGGCATACTCGTAGCAGTTCCCGAGCCGCTTGCAGGCGACATTGACGCACTTCGCACCCGTCTCAACTTAGATACCGCAAACAGCACTGCACCGCACATCACTCTTGTGCCACCTACTCCCGTGAAGCGGGCCGACCGCGAGCGCATCATGCATCAACTGGGAGAGGTTGCCGCGAAACGCGCGCCTTTCCGGATTTGTCTACGGGGAGCGGGTTCGTTCCGCCCGGTGTCGCCTGTCTCTTTCATTAATATCGCTGCTGGTGGCGAGGCTCTGGCCGCCCTCGAGGACGAGATCAGCGAAGCCCTAGATCTTCCGCCCGCACGTTTTCCCTTCCACCCGCACGTGACGCTTGCTCACATTGACCATGAGGAGACGTTGGACGAGGCCGAGAAGCTTGCTGCGGATTTCGAGGCGGAGTGGGCTGCAAGCGGCTTCAGGTTGGACCATGTGGGCGCCGATGGCGTGTACCATTCCCAGGCATTGTTTAGTTTTACTGCCGGCTAGATTCACGCGCTACGAACCCGCCTCGTGAGCAATTGGGCACATAACCACGACTGTAAGTGGGTTTGGGAAAGCCGCGACGCAGATTTTCGGGTAGTTTCGAGCTGTAGACGATTCCGCGCTGGATAGGACAGACGAAATATGGCGAAATCCGTGCTCGATCAGCCAGTAGAAGTTTTGGCACCAAGAGCTCCCGATGCTCCAAACCTGTACGGCCCCACTTTCCAAGAGGTGAAAGAGGCAGACGGGATATTGGCCAAGGTAACGGGGCTCATGGATTGGTACAACCATTCTCGCATTGGGCGGGGCATGCGCCGCTACACGCTAAAGCGCGGAAATCTATTGGCCGGCGGTGTCTCTTACACTTCGCTGTTTTCCATTGCGGCGGCACTAACCGTTGGATGGACGATTTTCATGTACTTCCTGGGCGGCAACGATCAGCTTCGCGAGGCCGTGTTGCATGCCCTTGAATCGGCCATGCCTGGCCTTATCGACACCGGCGATGGCACCGGCATGATCGACCCGGATTCACTGATTCAAACAAACGTTTGGTCCGTCACCGGCATCGTGGGTCTATTGGTGTTGGTATTTTCAGCATCGAAAACCATGGACGCGCTAAAAATGTCACTGTGGTCGATGTTCGGAATCGTGCGCCTGCCAAATAGTGCGGTAGCGATCAAGATCCGCGACTTGTTTGGATTCGCGGTCCTGGGCATTGGCGTGCTTGCTACTGCCGCTCTTGGAATCATGATGAACACGGTCGGCTCCTGGTTTATTGACCTGTTGAGTATCGAGGGGGTAGCTGGGCGCATTCTTTTGAACATCGCTACTCTGCTTGCCGCTTTTGTGGTGGACACTCTTTTGGTGATTGCTCTGGTGCGCGTCACTGCAGGCGTTCGCGTTCCCAGCCGTGATCTCTGGATTGGCGCGGCTGTGGCGGGTGTTGGCTCGGCAATTTTGCGCTATCTGGGAACCAGCGCGGTTGGTTCCGTGGCTGACAATCCCCTGCTTGCCGCCTCGGCAGCCCTGGCCACCCTCATGCTATGGGTTAACCTCATCGTGCGCCTGCTGCTTATGGTTGCCGCGTGGATAGCCAACCCGTTCTACGCGGAGTTCCCGCAGGATCAGAAGTACGTACACGGTGATAGCACACCTAACTACGTCACCATGACAGAGCCGGACACCCTCGATTGGCCGCATAATCCCCTCACGGGCGACATTGCGTTTGACCCGCGTGAGAATCCGGAATCCTACGAAACCGTCCTGGAGGACGAGGTCTGGCATTCGCCGCGCGCCAAGTGGTTGCGCGTTCGTATTGAGAGCGCGGAGGCCAAAGCCCAAAAGTATCGCGACGAACTTTTAGCTATGGGCCAGCGCCAGCAGGTGGGCGAAAAGTAGGGCCCGCTACCGCACGTGTTAAACAGAACTTTAAGTAATGCTACGCGCTGAGATTTTGAAAGTAGGACAATGACCTTCTCGCTAGCTTCGATCAACGTTAATGGAATTCGCGCCGCGGTTAAACGCGGTATGAAGGATTCCCTGGCGGACACTAAGCCCGATGTGATCGCGTTGCAGGAGGTGCGCGCGGCAAGCGCAATCACCACCGACCTGCTGGAAGATTGGGAGCTACTCAACTTCGAATGCGAGATTAAGGGGCGCGCCGGTGTAACCATCGGGGTTCGCCGTGACTCCCACGTAAAGCTCCTGCCCGAAACCGCCCGTTTTGGCGCCCATCCGCAAAATAGTGAGGCAGTGGCTGTAGATACAGGCCGTTGGCTCGAAGTGGACGTACAGGACGGAGATCAAACTGTACGTATTGTCTCCGCCTACTTGCATTCGGGCGAAGTAGGTACAGAAAAGATGGATCAAAAGTATGCTCACCTCGATCTCGTTACCAGCCGTATGAGCGAACTGCGCGAGCTACCCAACGTGATTATCACGGGCGACCTAAACATCGTTCACACCGAGCTCGACATCAAGAACTGGAAGGGCAACCACAACAAGACAGCCGGCGTGCTCGACTCCGAAATCGCGTACGTGGACCGCTGGATTGAATCGGGTTGGGTTGACGTTGCCCGTCAACTTACCGGCCCGGTGCAGGGCCCATACACTTGGTGGTCATACAGGGGCAAGGCGTTCGACAACGATGCGGGTTGGCGCATCGACTACCACCTGGCCAGCCCCGCGATGGCTCAGCGCGCTCAAAGCGTGCACGTGGACCGCGCGGTCGATTACGCCTCCCGGTACTCCGATCACGCTCCCCTGCGCATCATTTACAGCTAAGCGCCTGAACTGCGCATGAAAAAGTCGCCCCACTTGGGGGGCGACTTTTTGTTTATATTTACGAGGGCGCTACCGCCTCCGCGATTATCCGCTAAAGCCTTTCAGCGGCTTCAACTACGTTGGCGAGCAGGAGGGCGCGAGTCATCGGCCCCACTCCTCCAGGATTGGGAGACAGGGCCGAGGCAACCTCATCAACGCCATCTGCAACGTCGCCGGCCAGGCGCGCTTTGCCATCTACTTCAACGCGGGAAACCCCTACGTCAAGAACCACGGCGCCCGGCTTCACCATGTCCGGGGTAATAATTCCCGCGGCACCGGTGGCGGCAACCACCACGTCAGCTCGGCGGACCTTGCCGGCAAGATCCTGCGTGCCCGTGTGGCAGAGTGTGACGGTTGCGTTCACGTACTTGCGGGTAAGTAGCAGGCCGATGGAGCGGCCCACGGTTACGCCGCGCCCCACCACAACCACGTCTTTACCCGCCAGATCTATACCGGCGCGTTCAACGAGTTCGATGACTGCCCGCGGCGTGCACGGCAGGGGCGAATCGATTTCTTCCGATACGCGAAGCACCAGGCGTCCCAGGTTCATGGGGTGTAGGCCGTCCGCGTCTTTCGCCGGGTCAATGGCCTCCAAAATCCGGTTGGTATCCACGCCCTTGGGCAGCGGAAGCTGCACGATGTAGCCCGTGCACGAATCGTCAGCATTGAGGCGCTCTACCGCGGCCAGAATGTCGGCCTCAGTAGAATCACCGGGCAAATCCACGCGGATAGATTCGATCCCCACCTCTTGGCAATCGCGATGCTTTCCCGCAACGTAGGTTTGTGCGGCCGGGTCATCACCCACCAGGATCGTGCCAAGCCCGGGCACAACGCCGCGAGTACGCAAAGCCTCCACGCGCTCGCGTAGTTCAGTTTTGATCTGCGCTGCCGTAGCTTTTCCGTCTAGGACCTTGGCTTTGCCTTCCCAGGGCGCCCTCACTTGTCAAGGCCTTCGTAGAGCGGGAATGCATCAGTTAGGGCCTTCACTCGGGCGTGTAGGCCCTCAACGTCTACGTCACCGCCCGATGCGCCCTGCACGAGGGTGGTGGCGATGATGTCCGCAACCTCCTCGAACTCCTTGGCGCCAAAACCGCGGGTAGCAAGCGCGGGAGTGCCGATTCGTAGACCGGACGTGACTCGCGGAGGGCGCGGGTCAAACGGCACAGCATTGCGGTTCACGGTGATACCAACCGCGTGGAGCAGATCTTCACCCTGCTGACCGTCGAGATTCGAATCGCGCATGTCAACGAGAACGAGGTGCACGTCGGTACCGCCGGTAACTAGCGAGATGCCAGCGTTCTTCACATCGTCTTGGAGCAGTCGATCAGCGAGGATCTTAGCCCCCTCGAGTGTGCGCTGCTGGCGCTCCTTAAATTCTTCGCTCTGCGCGATCTTCATAGCAACAGCCTTGGCAGCAACCACATGCATGAGCGGGCCGCCCTGCTGCCCGGGGAATACCGCAGAGTTAATCTTCTTGCCGAGCTCCTCATCGCGAGACATGATCATGCCGGAGCGCGGACCACCAATGGTCTTGTGCACCGTGGTGGATACGACGTCCGCAAACGGAACTGGGTTCGGGTGCAGGCCGGCGGCAACCAGGCCGGCGAAGTGCGCCATGTCTACCCACAGGTATGCTCCGACATCATCGGCAATCTCGCGGAACTTCGCAAAGTCGAGGACGCGCGGGTACGCGGACCAGCCGGCAATGATGACCTTGGGCTTAACCTCGAGGGCAATCTCGCGGACCTCATCCATCTCAATGCGCATGGTCTCTTGGTTCACGTGGTAGAAGTGCGGCTCATACAGGCGGCCCGAGAAGTTGATTCTCATGCCGTGAGTCAGGTGTCCCCCGTGATCCAGTGAGAGGCCAAGAATACGATCGCCAGGCTGGGCGATTGCGGCCAGAACCGCCGCGTTTGCCTGCGAACCCGCGTGCGGCTGCACATTCACGTAAGCAGCACCAAAGACCTCTTTCGCACGTTCAATAGCGAGGTTTTCTGCGACGTCTACAAACTCGCAACCCCCGTAGTAGCGGCGGCCAGGATAACCTTCCGCATACTTGTTGGTAAGGACGGAACCCTGCGCTTCCAAAACTGCCTTGGGCACAAAATTCTCAGACGCGATCATTTCTAGGGTTTCACGCTGGCGCCCCAGTTCATCATCAAGAACCTTTTGAATCTGTGGATCCACCTGCGCTAGGGACTGCAAGAGTTGAGATGTTGCCATGAGTTCTCCTATTTAGGTTTGTCTTCCAAACACCAAGTGTTTTGATGATCCTTGACCCAGGCGGGCGGCCGTTGAATCCCAAAGACGCTCCCCGGTGGTGGTCCACCTGCGCCAGTCGCGTCGTCGTTTCAAACATAGCGCAAAACGCGCGCGGGCGGGGTGCCCGTCCTCTTTTCGAACACTTTTGCAAACAGCTAGTTTTTAGGCTCGAGGAAATGGCTAACACTCACGATTACTTCCGCGAGCGCGAGGAGGGCGCCCCTACATCACCTTGGTTTTTTCAACCTCTTTAGTCATCTTCTCGATATTGCCGGCAATGGCATGACGGAACACGAGGCCAATGAGCAGGTTGGGAATGATGAACAGCAGGATCATGGCGAGGTTTTGTACGAAGTCGCCCGCGTAAATACCGGCCACTGCCGAACGCATGAGGTTGATCGCGTAGGTTGCGGGAAGCCACGGGCTAATGTTTTGGAACCACTGGGGTAACAGTTCAAGTGGGTATGCTCCCCCGGCAGCAGAAATCTGGAGCACAAGTAGCACTACCGCTATCGCCTTGCCCGCATTGGACAGTGATATCACCAGCGTGTACACGATATTTGTAAAAACGGTAGAGATTACCCATCCGGCCAGCATCAGCAGGAAGGGGTGCGCCGGTTCAATCTCAACGATCACGATCAGCCCGCCCATCAGCAAAGTTGATTGAGCCATGCCGATCAACCAGAACATGATGTAGCGTCCCAAGTATTCTTGCGCTCCCGTGAATACCGGCTTGCGTGCGTGCTTCACCGTCTTCTTTGCCTTGTGATCTTCGCTATCGCTAGCCTGGGTTCGATCAGCCGCTTCATTATCATCGACCGATTCGCCGTCGCGAACCTCCTCGGCGTTTTCGGGCTCCTCGAGTTCGCCAGAATCTTCTAGTTCTTCTTTTGCCTCAACGCCATCATTTGAGTCGTCATCATCATTGCTTTTCATGCTTTCTAAGTAGCGTTTGCCCACGTTCTTAGATACGTCCGTACGCAAGAAAACACCAGCCAGTAACGCGCCCACCCACAGCGCAATCACAGTGAATAGAGGCGCCATACCCACTCCGAAAGACGCCACTGGGAATACAGGCGTGCGATCCACGGCTACGGGCGATGACAATAGGCGGGCAAAACCCTGCGGGTCGGTGCCAAGCGCTTTGGCGATTTGGCTCGTATCTGCGCCGGAGTTGGCCTGACGAACCTGCTCGTTAGCCTCGTTCAGGCGTTTCACACTCTCGCGCATACTCTGTGCGGTTATGGAAAGCGATTGCGCCGCGCGATCCATTCCCGCGATGAGGCCACCCGCACTCTCTGATAGGTCGGACTTCACTGCCTGCATGTAAGAGCGGAAAACCGCCGCGTTCTCTCCAGCTGATTCGAGGTTGGATCGCAAGCTGTCGATTTGTGGCTGCAGGTTCTTTGAAAAGCTATCGTGAGCCGCACTGATTGCACCGGCGGCTTCTTCAATCGCCTTACGCGCAGCCTCTTTAGAATTTGAATCGCTAGACCTACCTGCACGCAGATCCTTTGATATCTGACCTAAGCGGTCTGAAAGGCTTTGTTGCCGCGCAATCGCCGTATCAAGATCAGCCAGAAGGTCGTCCCCGTCCGGTCCTAAAACTTGGGCGAGCTTGTCCCTCGTCTGCTTGAACCCGTTTATCTGCTTATCGAGCATGGCACGTAGCTGATCAACCGCGTCCGCGCTACTCTGCGCGGTCTCGTCAGCCGAGTTCAGCAAAGTATCCAGACGAGATTCAACTTTTTCAATGTTGGAGGATGCCTGGTTCAGCGCATCATTTAACCCGGCGGAAAGCCCAGCGAATGGATCGGCCGTCCCACTGCTTGAATCGAAAGAAGTGCCGGTGGCCTGGTCAAAAGAATCCTGGACGCCCGCAGCTAAATCCCGAGTCCCCGTAGCTAGTGGGATTGTAGAGCCAATCAGCGCAGAAAGGGAATCTACTGTGTCAGCGCCGGCGTTTAACTGCGCGGCCAGCGACTCCAGGCGATTACCTAACCGATCCAGCGTGGCCTGCGTTTGTGCATCATCCAGATACGCAGAGACGTCCTCGGCCATCCCCACTGCCACTTCGGCTAGGGCTTGCGAAAACGTGGTGTTGATCTGCGCGGTTACCCCCTGCGCCCCTTGCGTGGTCAGGTTCGCGGAAAGTGGGTTCTTCTTCTCGTTGGTATACAGCGTGATGTTGGCAGGCTTTGCCCCGCCCGCGTAGAAGGTAAACATCGAGGTGGAGAAGTCATCAGGTAGCACAATTGCCGCGTAGTATTCACCCGACCTCGTGCCCTCGAGCGCCCTGTCCTCACTGGTTAATACCCAATCAAGCTGATCGTTAGTGGCGAGCTCTTTCATCACGATGTCGCCCACGTTCACGTTCATTCGCAACACTTCGCTGTTGTATCCCTTATCCGTGCTGGCCACCGCGATTTGAAGGCGATCAGAGTTAGAGAACGGATCCCATGTTGCAAGTACGTTAAACCACGTGAAGAACAGGGGAACGCTGATGAGGATCACTACGAAGATCTTCGCCATCACCGAAGAGTTGATCTGGCGCAGGTCATCACGCGCAATAAAGAAGATCTGTTTCATCACCGCGCCTCACCTTCGGCATACTCCCGCTCCGCCTCACTACGGGGGCGCGCTAGACTGTCAAACAGTTCATCTTCACTCAGGTGCGATAGGTCATTTGCACGCTGGAGGGAGCTCCTTAGCCCCTCGGTGGCAACAAGCGCGCCTATGATTACCAGGCCCCAAACGGCGACGAGGCCAAGCAAAGCTGATTTGCTTGCAGCGGTCAGGCTCGAAACCAGGCTCAACGCTACGAATCCTAAGATGCCTACTATGGTTAGACCGTTGATTAACAGGCGATAATGCGAGTTGAAACGTTCTTGACGGTAAGCGATCCGGTTGGCAAATTCCTTGCGGTTTGAGAGCAACGCAATAATGTTACTGAGCCGGTATACCGAACCTTGTAGCTGCACGTCCTCGTTAACTACCAGTTCGGTGCGAGCCAGATCGTTGTAGAACAACTGCGTGAAATAGCCCAGGTGACGCCGGCCCAAGAAGCCGAGTAGTAACGCTGAGGTGCTCATGAGTAGCAGGATTACCATGAGGCGCCAGTAGTGTCCGGCGTAAAACCCGCCAATGGTTTCTCGCATGGCATCGATGCCGTAAGAAAATGGCAACAAAGGATACAGGCCACGGAAGAAGCCAGGCATGAGTTCGATGGGATAAATGCCTGAAGCTCCCGGAATCTGCAAGACCACCAATAGAATTGCGAGGGCACGTCCCACATGGCTGAGTGCCGCCGCGAGTGCGTAGATTATGGAAAAGTAGATCGGCCCGATCAGCGTAGCAGTTGCAATAAAAGCCAGCACATTCGCGGTTTGCACCCCAATCATGAGGCTACCGACGCTCACTATCAGCCCCTGCCCCATCGACAGCGCTCCTGAAAGCATGAAGCGCCCCAAGTACGCCGAGCGCAAGGGGAGCCAGCCGAAGCCTTCCTTATCGACTTCCACCCGGAAGATGATTACGAGGATGAGGCCACCGATCCACATCGAGAGGTTGATGAACATCGCGGCCATGCCCGAACCGTATGAATTAACTTTGAAGACGGCCTGCTGATCAAACTTCACGGGGGACGCCAAGTAGCGCCCGATGTTCTGCGGGTCCAGACCAATCACCGTTTCGAGTGTGCCCGACTGTATGGCAGTGGCAAGTGTTGCCACATCGGTTTGGGCCACTCGAACAGAGCCCGCAAGGCCATCCAGATTCCCTTTGGCCTGCGTCAGCACCTCTTGGGTGGCACCAATCTGTTCTTCTACCCCGTCAACGAGGGAGAACACCTGGGTCAGTGATGCCCGCGTAGTGGTGATAGCCGAGTCGATTCCGCCCAGGCGCGCCGAGAGGTCAGTGACCTGTGCGGTCAGTTCGCTGACCGCTTGACCAGCAAGTTCTTGCGTTTTGTTAGTAATGCCTTGCGTAGTCGAAAGTGCGTCATTAAACGATTTGACCAGCTGGTCAAGATCCTTGGCAGCCGTCGCCGCGTCCTTACCGGATTGATTTACCTTATTCAGCAGGTCTTGAGCATCATCAAGACGCACATTAAGCTCCTGCGCCGCGTCTTGCGCGGCCGGGATTTGCTCAAGGATCGCCACGCGCTCGCGAACAGCGTCAAGCGAAGTATTTGCGCGTTCAATGCCGCCTTGAAGCTGAGGCTGTATCTCATTTAGCCGCGCTGTGGCATTAGACACCGCAGCCATAGCAGATGCCGAAGACTGATTTAACGCCTGCTGGGCACTCGCGCTGGCTTTACCTGCAGACACGGCAAAACCTTGCGCATCCGATACGACGGTTCCCAAAATCGTTTGCGAATCAGTCAGCGCGCCTGATATGTCGGCAAGAGCCGGATCTGCAGCTGTAAGCGCGCCGCGCACGCTCCCCATGGTCTGTAGCGATTCGGTTAGGGATGCGCCGGCCGCGTCGAGGATTTCCTGCGCGTTTCCAAGGTCTTTCTCCACGCCTCCTAAAGCGCCAAGCGCGCTACTTTCTGCACTATTGATATTTGTAGAAATTTTTAGGCTTCCATCGCGCAGTCCTTGCACGATCGCCTGCCCCACCTGCTCGCGGAAAGTGGAGGTTATTTGAATATCGAGTTCGTTGGCACCCACGTCAGTGATTTTCGGCGCTATCGCACCCTTCTTCTCATTGACCAAATATTCGATTGTGGGTTGGTTGCGTTCACCGGAGAAAATATCGACGAGGTCGTCGCTAAAGCTAGCCGGGATAATGAACGTAGCGTATACGTCGCCGGCTCTAATACGGTCTGTAGCTGCGGATTCTTCGAGAAACTGCCAACCTAGCTGATCATTCTTCGAAAGCTCTTCTACGATCAGATCACCAACATTGATCTTCCCGGTGAGATCAGAACTGGTTCCCACGTCATTATTCACTACCGCAATCGGTAAGTTCTCCGTAGCCACATAGGGGTTCCAAAACGCCAGAATATTTAGCCACGAATAGAGAGCTGGCATCACGAGGATGCCAATCACGATTATGAGGGAGCGTGGGACAGCAATAATGCGCTTGATGTCCCTGACGAATACCCGCCAACTATCGTTCATCCACCCAATAGTAGCCCGGGCCCCAGGATGTTGCCGGTTGCAGCCGCGTCTACTCCCTCACCTGCGCTGGCCAAATTTTAGTTGAACACAACCGTGCGAGTGCCGTTCAGTAGCACCCGGTGTTCGGAGTGCCACCTCACTGCCTGCGCGAGGACGCGACGCTCCACATCTTGCCCTTCAGCAACGAGGTCGCGGGTTGAATCGCGGTGGGTCACGCGAGTGACGTCCTGCTCGATGATCGGGCCTTCGTCAAGGTCGGCAGTCACGTAATGCGCAGTTGCGCCAATCAGTTTCACGCCGCGATCGTGGGCTTGCGCATACGGCCTCGCCCCCTTGAAAGATGGCAAGAACGAGTGATGAATGTTGATGACATTGCCGGCAAGCTCATCGCATAGGCTGTCAGACAGAATCTGCATGTAGCGAGCCAGCACAACCAGTTCAATGTTTTCGGCGCGGACGAGGTTCAAAAGCTCATCCTCTGCAGCAGCCTTTGTATCCTTCGTAACCGGAATGCACAGGAACGGAATGCCGTAGAACTGCGCAACGGGTGCGAGGTCCGGATGGTTGCCAACAATCGCCACGACGTCAATCGGAAGATCAGCGTATCGCTGGCGGTAGAGCAAATCAGTCAAACAGTGCCCTTCTTTAGACACCATAATGATCGTGCGCAGAGGACGGCCGTACAGGTCAAGATTCCAGACTGCGTCAAATCGCTTAGCGAACTCTTCCATCCCCACTTCAATAGGCGCACGCCCGGCAGGACATTCGAGTTCTACTCGCATGAAAAACAGGCCTGTGTCCGAGTCGCCGAACTGTTGCGACTGGATGATGTTGCCCTGGTTCTCCACGATAATGTTAGACACCGCGTGCACGATGCCCGGCCCGTCCGGGCACGAGATAGTGAGGATAAGTTTGGTGTCACTTACGTTTTCTTCAGCCATGCGTCCCACTTTAAACCAAAGCCAAAAGGGTTAATAACTTTGCATACCAAAGGCGGCTCGCAGGCCAGACAAAAGCGCCTAGCTGCGAGCCGCCTCTAGCGTAATCTGCTTACTTTACGAAGCCGAGGGCGCGCACGGCGTCACGCTCTTCTTCAAGAGCCTTAACGTTGCGTGCAATGCCGGCCTTCTGGCGATCGTCAAGCTCGAGGCCCTGAACGATCTCCCACTCGCCACCGGTGGAGGTTACCGGGAAGCCGTAAATGAGGCCTTCGGGTACGCCGTAGGATCCATCAGATACGGAGCCGGAGGTTACCCAGTCGCCTTCTGGAGTGCCGTTTACCCAGTCGTGCATGTGGTCGATCGCCGCGGAAGCAGCCGATGCAGCCGAGGAAGCGCCACGTGCCTCAATGATGGCCGCACCGCGCTTTGCGACGGTAGGAACGAAGTATTCGTCCAGCCATGCCTCGTCAACCAAATCCTTGGCGGACTTGCCATCAACGCGAGCGTAGGTAACATCCGGGAACTGGTCTGCCGAGTGGTTACCCCAAACAACCATGTCCTTGATGAGGCGCGACGGTACCTGCAGCTTGTGAGAAAGCTGCGACATTGCGCGGTTGTGATCCAAGCGCATCATCGCGGTGAAACGCGAAGCCGGTACGTCCGGAGCCGCTGCCGAAGCAATCAGAGCATTCGTGTTAGCCGGGTTGCCAACCACGAGCACGCGAACGTCGTCAGCCGCGTTGTCGTTGATTGCCTTACCCTGCGGGCCGAAGATACCACCGTTTGCCTCGAGCAGGTCGGCGCGCTCCATGCCCTTCGTCCGGGGGCGAGCACCAACCAGGAATGCCGCGTTCGTGCCAGCAAACGCCTTGTTCGCGTCATCGAAGATGTCAACGCCTTCGAGGAGCGGGAATGCGGCGTCATCAAGCTCCATCGCAGTGCCTTCAGCGGCCTTCAGCGCCGGCGTGATCTCAAGAAGGTTCAGCTTTACAGGAACATCCTTGCCAAAAACAGCGCCCGAAGCGATGCGGAACAGCAGTGCGTAGCCAATGTTTCCGGCTGCGCCAGTAACGGTTACGATGCGAGCTTCTGTCATAGTGGAAATCTCCTTACGTTTTAGACAGCTAGGGTCAAATGACCCACCTCTTCTATCGTAGCGCGCACGCCGCTCAAGAGTTAGCTAACGCCCCCACTTTCGGTGCACCTTTGGGCGCGCAATGCGAGGGCGTTAGCGCAATTTACCGGCTACTTGTCGCGATGCTCCAGGTAGTAGCTGATTAGCGACCTCGTGGACGGATCCTGCGCGTCAAGCACTTCGCGGTCTCCCGCAACGGCTGGAGTAAGCTCGCGTGCAAGCTCCTTACCAAGCTCAACGCCCCACTGGTCAAACGAGTCGATGCCCCAAATGATGCCCTGCACAAACGTGATGTGCTCATACAGTGCGATCAGCTGGCCCAGAACGGAGGGGGTGAGCACCGGCGCCATAATCGAGGTTGTCGGCTTATTGCCCTCAAACACGCGGGCCGGAACGATGTGTTCGGGCGTGCCCTGGGCGCGAACCTCGTCCGCCGTCTTGCCAAATGCCAGAGCCTTGGTCTGGGCAAAGAAGTTGCCAAGGAACAGGTCATGCATGTCGGCGTCCTCATCACGCAGCGGCCATGCCGGGTTCGCAAACGCGATGAAGTCAGCTGGCACGAGGCGAGTACCCTGGTGGATCAACTGGTAGAACGCGTGCTGGCCGTTGGTGCCGGGTTCGCCCCAGAACACCTCTCCCGTCTGGTAATTAACGGGCTTGCCGTCCCACGTGACGCTCTTACCGTTAGACTCCATCGTGAGCTGCTGCAAGTACGCGGGGAAACGGTGCAGGTACTGCGAGTACGGAAGCACAGCGTGCGTGTGGGCGCCAAGGAAGTTCGTGTACCACACGTTCAGCAAAGCCATGAGGACAGGGACATTGGCTCCCCATTCTTCGGTGCGGAAATGCTCATCCATGTCGTGGAAGCCAGCCAGGAACTCCTCGAAAGCCTCCGGGCCGAGCACAATCGCCAAGGAAGTACCCACCGCAGAATCAACGGAGTAGCGGCCACCAACCCAATCCCAAAAACCGAAAGCATTTTGCGGGTCAATACCAAACTCTTCAACCTTATCCAAAGCCGTGGACACGGCAATGAAGTGCTTACGCACAGCCTCAGCCTTCGACTTACCGGCAAGCGCGTCCGACTTTTCGAGGCCATCTAGTAGCCATTCACGCACAACCCGCGCGTTCGTGAGCGTCTCCAGCGTGGTGAACGTCTTTGAAGCGACGATAACGAGTGTGGTTTCCGGATCCAGATCCTCCGTCTTCTCACCCGCATCCGTTGGGTCAATATTCGAAATATAGCGAGCCGTGAGGCCTTCCTTCGCATACGGCTTCAGCGCCTCGTAGGCCATGACGGGGCCGAGGTCCGAACCGCCAATACCGATGTTCACAACCGTTTCAATCGGCTTTCCGGTTACGCCAACCCACTCTCCAGAACGTACCTTGTTCGCGAAGGCATACACGCGATCTAGCACCTCGTGCACGTCCTGCACAACGTTTTGTCCATCAACCTCAAGCGAAGCGTCCTTTGGCAAGCGCAACGCGGTGTGCAGTACAGAACGGTTCTCCGTAACGTTAATGCGCTGCCCGCTAAACATGGCCTCCATGCGCTCTTGCAGATTCGTCTGCTCGGCAAGATCCAACAGCGCCTCAACAACCTCGTCGGTCACGAGGTTCTTTGACATGTCAACGCGCAGATCAGCGGCGTCGAACGTGAATCGATCCACGCGGCCAGGATCTTTTGCAAACCAGCCTCTCAGGTCCGGGGCAAAATCCTTTGCAAGAGTAGAAAGCTTACTCCATGCTTTTGTGGACGTAGGGTTCACTGGGGTTGTCATCGTCATTCCTTCTTTGGGTATAAACGCTTTTGAAATCTAGTATGTCACGACGTGGTCGGCGTCTTCGATTGGTATTTCCACGGGGATCACGTCCCCGCGCGGCATCGACACCACCGGTATTACAGTCGCGATTGATAGCCACCACTGTTCAAAGGGACGTCGGTTCTTAGTGTCCAGATGATCCATCATGCGGCGCACGGGGAATGCTTGCATTTTGCCGCCGGCCTCGCCGATGTAGCACGCGTCATCACCGCCGCGCGCAAAAATTTCATCAAGCACCTCGATCGCCTCGTATACGAGACGGGTTGCGAGCAGCCGGTCGAACGGTGACGGCGCACCACCTTGCTGTAGGTGGCCAAGCGCCGAATGACGCACGTCGTACAGGCCCTCCCCCTCAGATTCGAAAACCCGCGCGAGGAATTCGCGGTTATATTCGGGGTGAGCTTCCTCGTTTCGTACTACGAGGAACAGGCGCCGACCCGCACGGAACGACTGCTTCAGGTAGGCAACGTCCTTTGAAATATCCGCGAGCGTAGTGGGTTCTTCATTCAGATACACTTTTTCAGCGCCGCTGGCGATGGCAGCCATGAGCGCCAGATAACCGCACTTGCGCCCCATTGTTTCCGCAACGAAGCAGCGGCGCGAGGCAGCAGCAGACTCTTTGATTCGATCCAGTGCCCAAACCGCGTTGTTGACCGCCGTGTCCGCGCCGATACTGAGCTCCGCGCCGGGCAGGTTGTTATCGATTGTGGCTGGCACTAGCACCATGGGAATGTTGAACGCCGGGTAGCGGCCGCGCTCTTGGAACATGTCGTAAATCGACAGGTAGGCGTTCATACCGCCAATCAGGAGCAACGCGTCGATTTTATGTTCCTCGATGGCGCGCCCGATCGCATAGTACTGGTCAACGGTCGGCATGGTGCGGCGCGTGCCAAGCTCGGCCCCACCCTTGAACGCCCAACCTTCAACATCAGACCAGGTCAGCTCCCGCACATTGCCATTCATCAGGCCGGCCATGGAGCCCTGCACGCCCAGAATCTGCATGCCCTTATCCAGGCCAATGCGCACAGCGGCGCGCGCAGCGGTGTTCATGCCCGGAGCCAACCCGCCCATGTGCATAACAGCTACCCGCTTTGCTCCCTCGGGAATCGCGGTATTGCCCGGTGGCTCGGACAGAATCTGATTAATGCGCGTCATCTTCACAAAAGAGGCGCCCCGTGACTCGATGGCCTTATCGAACTCTTTGTTTGCCACAAGTTCGGCAACGTTGCGGGTGGCCTCTACCGATTCAACTAGCGGAATGCGAGTCAACCGGTTCTTGCGTACGCCAATGACATTCGCCGGGGTATCCGCAGTAGCCTTCAAAATCTCTTGCGCCGCCCCGTATCCCATGAGGGTCGGCATCCACCTGTCGTATGCCGAGGGCGTACCACCGCGCTGAACGTGCCCTAGGATCGTGATGCGCGGTTTTTCTCCCAGGCGAGCCTCAATGGCCTCGGCAACCTGCGCCGATGTGATCCGATTACCTTCCGAGTCTTTTGCCCCCTCGGCAACAATCACGATGGACTCGCGCCTGCCCGCCTCGCGGCCCAGACGGAGCTTTTCAGACATGTCCTCTTCCCAACCGGGCGTGGGCGGATTCTCGGGCGTGAACACGTAGTCCGCACCGCCCGCAACCGCCGACATGAGCGGCAGATAACCGCAGTGGCGCCCCATTACCTCGATGACGAACATACGCTGGTGGGATGCGGCCGTTGACGAAATGTCGTCAATCGCCTCCACAATGCGGTTTAGCGCAGAGTCCGTACCGATCGTCATATCGGTGCCCACCATGTCGTTGTCGATCGAACCGACAATGCCCACGATCATGAGCGCAGGGTGAGCGCTGGCCACCTCTGGTGTGATCTCACCAGCTTCCAACAGGCCCTGGACGTGGCCGGGCCATTCCTTGCGGAACTCGTTAGTGCCGGTCAAAGACCCGTCGCCGCCAATCACAACCAGGCGGTCAATGCCCCTCTCGAGCAGATTCTTGCACGCGCGGCGCCTGCCCTCGTACTCGTAGAACTCCGGGCTTCGGGCCGTGCCGATCACGGTTCCGCCCTCGTTCAAAATTGAGGACACGTCGGACCACGCCATTTCTTTGATCCGCGCGCCGCCCTCAACGGCGCCCTGCCAGCCCTCCAAAATTGCGTACGGCGTGGCGCCCATCTCGAGGCTGGTGCGCACCACCGCGCGAACAGCCGCATTCATTCCCTGAGCGTCACCTCCCGATGTAAGCACGCCAACGCGTTTCTTCAAATCAGGAGACGGTGTCATCTAGACCTCCAAACTAGGAACAAGACCACTCCTATTATCGACTGTTTGGCACACACTTTGCCAAGTGTTCAGGAAATGTGACTCTCGTGAAGTATTTGTGCAAGTGACAGGGGCGCAACGCGCAAAGATTGTCTAAACCGGGGAAGGCGTTGTTGCCGCCGATATTGTTAGCGCAAGCCCCGTGATAATCGCGATCAAAAACAGGGCGTCAAACAGGGTGGACCGCGCGCGTAGCCACGTGTGACCGCGCGCCAAAATGCGGATTAGAAGCAGCGCAACAAAAAACGCAACCAGGCCCCACAGCGCCGCCCGCACACTCGCCCACAGCGCAACCGCCGTCAGACCCGCAATACAGGCCGTAACAAAAATGATTCCGGCCGCAATCACTGCTTTTTTGCTCGACACGCCCTCCATCCTATCGGCTGGAGGGCGCGTCTACATTCACCGTTTAGATTGTCGCTTGATTCTAGTGCGAGAAGTGGCGATTACCCGTGAAATACATGGTGATGCCGGCTTCCTGAGCTGCCTCAATCACTTCCTCATCGCGAATCGAGCCACCCGGCTGAACCACTGCTTTCACACCTGCATCGATCAAAAGCTGCAGGCCGTCAGCGAACGGGAAGAAAGCGTCCGAGGCGGCTACCGCCCCCTCGCTTCGACGCGGAGCCTGCTCCACCTTGAGGTCCGCATTTGAAGCGCCCCCAACTCCGGCCTCCACCTTCGCAGCATCACCGGTCTCACGACCTCCGAGGGTATTTGCCCGCTCCACGGCCAGGCCACACGAATCCACGCGGTTAACCTGCCCCATACCAACACCCACCGATGCCTGGTCCTTTACCAGCAAAATCGCGTTTGAGCGTACTGCCCGAGCCGTTTTCCACGCGAATTTCAAATCCGCAAGCGTCGCCGCATCGGCAGGAGCCCCCGACACCAGTTGCCAGTTTGCCGGGTCATCGCCGGTCGCATTCACGTCGTCACGATCTTGGGCCACGAGGCCTCCTGTGATCTGCTTGAACTCAACGGTTCCACGCGAAGGCGCCTCAACCGTTAGCAGCCGAATGTTCTTCTTCTTAGAAAGGACCTCGAGAGCGCCGTCCTCGAATGAGGGAGCAACTACCACCTCGGTGAAAATCGGGGCAACCTGCTTGGCCATCTCTACCGACACCGGACGGTTCACCGCTATCACGCCGCCAAACGCAGACACCGGATCGCACGCGTGCGCCTTGCGGTGAGCCTGCGCAACGTCCTCGCCAACCGCAATACCGCACGGATTGGCGTGTTTGATGATTGCAACACACGGCTCATCGTGATCATATGCCGCGCGCAAGGCCGCGTCCGCGTCCGTGTAGTTGTTGTAGGACATAGCCTTGCCATGCAACTGCTTTGCGCGAGCCAGGCCACCAGTTTCCGTGCGACCTGCAAAACCAGCACCCGCATTCACATACACAGCGCCGCGCTGATGCGGGTTCTCGCCGTAACGAAGCGTATCCAAACGCTCCCATGTGCCCGCCAAGAAGCCAGGAAGTGGCTCCTCATTACCCTGCTGTGCCTCGTCCTTGTCGATCTGTTGTGCAAACCATGTGGCAACCGCCGCGTCATAAGTTGCGGTGTGTGCAAATGCCTGCGCTGCCAAGCGGCGACGCTGCTCATCCGTGAAACCACCGGCCTTCACCGCGTCGATAACCTCGCCATAGCGCGACGGATCAATCACCACCGCAACGGAAGCGTGATTCTTCGCCGCCGCGCGCACCATCGTGGGGCCGCCGATATCGATCTGCTCGATAGCCTCTTCAAACGTTGCGCCCGACGCAATCGTTTGTGCAAACGGGTATAGGTTCACAACCACGAGGTCGAACGGGTCAACGCCAAGCTCAGACAACTCATCGACGTGTTCCGGTTTTGTCCGATCAGCCAAAATACCCGCATGAATCCGCGGATGCAGAGTCTTAACGCGGTCACCCAAGCATTCTGGGAAACCTGTGACCTTCTCAACGGGAGTAACCGCAACTCCAGCCTCTTCGATCAAACGGGCAGTCGAACCCGTAGAAACAACCTCCACGCCATTTTCTGCCAGAGCCTTTGCCAGCTCCACCACGTTGGACTTATCAAAAACAGAAACCAGGGCACGTTTAATTGCAGACATCATTCCTATCCAATCCTGCCCCACACCCAGGCGGGCGGCGTCGAAGGCACTGCTAGACCGCTCCCCGGTGGTGATCCACCTGCGCCAGTCACGGCCACCCTCAGTGTAATGAACCTGCTCTTGCAGGTTAAGGAATGTCCAAAAAGTGAGGCGTTAGCCTACCTCCACCCAGCGGCCCGTCGTGGTCCAGCCTTCCCGCATCATTTTGCCCACGATCTCAACCAGCTGGCGGCGCTCAGCCACCTGAATGCGCTCTAGTAGCTCGGCCAGCGTGTCACCTGCCTCAACGGGAACAACGCATTGGGCAATCACGCGGCCCGTGTCCATTCCGGGATCCACAAAAAACAGGGTTGCGCCCGTATATTTAACGCCGTAAGCGAGGGCATCTGCCGGACCTCGAATACCCGCAAAAGATGGAAGTAGCGAGTTGTGCGTGTTCACCACGCGACCATCGAAAGTATTCAGAAATTCGGGGCCAAGTAGCTTCAAGAAACCAGCAGAAATCACCAGGTCAGGGTCAAAGCCCGCTACAACCTCGGTCATCGCGCCGTCCCATTCTTCGCGGCTCGCATAGTCGCTAACACGCTCCACGAAGGTGGGAATTCCTGCTTTTTCAGCGCGTTCCAAGCCTTTAACGCCCGGACGATCCGATCCTACGGCAACGACCTCGCACCCGTATCCAGGGTCTTCACACGCGTCAATCAATGCTTGCAGGTTTGTGCCAGAACCAGAGATGAGGACTACCAAACGCGCGGCTTTCGCTCCGGCTGATGACTGCGACGGCGAGTACTGCGTGCCTGCCGCGGGAACATGCTCCCCCGTCTCCTGCACCGACTCAGCCTGGACGTGCGGCGATACTTTGAGGCTCGAGGCCGCGATACCCGTCTGCGCCACGTTCCTGTCGGCGGCGGACACTTTGCTGGGAGATTCTGCGGAAGTCGTCACTGCTGCTCCTTGAACGACGATAATCCGATAACTAGTTTCAAATCCTCACCCGGTTTCGTCAACCTCGGTCTCAATTTGTCTCGTTATGATCGGGGGAAACTTCTTGAGCTGCATCTTGATCTGCATCCGGGTCAGGCTCCTCCTGAAGCGCACTATCTTCCTGCGCAAGATCCGGCGGAGCGACCTGATCGTCGATGGTTTTATTCCGGCTAATCTTCTTGGAGGTCGAGCGCGTGACTCGGGACGCGGCTGCTCCTGCCTGCGCATACTTATCGAGGAAGAACGGGTGCGCGAGTGCGTACACAACCGCAGCGCTCACACCAACTTCGAGCGTCGCCAACGCCACAGCGTAAACCAAGCGCGGCCCCAAAAGCCCCATTCGCGCAACACCGAGGGTTCCCATCGAAAGCCACATCCACGCCGCCACCAGCACCAGAAGGGTTAGTACATACATTGAGGCATGCACCAGGTGGTCGGCCAGATTCTCTTCCCTCCTCCACTTCACTGCGGCCATACCAAGCAAAACACCGAGCGCGATAGGAATTAGCACAACCCAAATTCCTACCTCGGTCTGCGGAATAGCACCCAGGATTGGGATCGCGGGAATCGCGGCTACATCTGCGCGAGAGGGTGTGACTATAGCGTCCGAAGCCGTGTAAAAACCCGGCCCCATTAGCCACGACGCTGCCCAACCGGCCACATTAGGAAGGTACAGGGCCTGAGTGATCCAAATGATCACGGAGTCAAAAACGGAGGCGTTAAGCAGATCCGCTATGCCTCTTATCCGGCTCCAGCCGGCAATAATCCCTACGAGGCCGGTCACCATTCCAACCGCGAAGAGTGCGGCGAAACCAACTACTGCATCTTTGATGGCACGTAGGTACGGGCCCACGCCGGGCTTAGATTCCAAATCTAAATCATGCGACTTCAGCGACCACACCCACGCTAGGGCTGACACGAAGAGGCTCCCGAGGACCAGCTGGGGTAGCGAGGCACTCGTTTTGTTGAACACTGCCAGCAAAAGCACGACCCCGAGGTATACCGGTATGAACAGAGCTGAACCACGCCAGCTTGCCACGTTTGCCCGCGCTAATCCGGCTCTGGCCAGCGCCACGTGCATGATTGTTAGCCCCAGCGGAATCATCTTGTAGCTTGCGCCAGCGATCTTCACGCTGGCACCGTATGACATCGCCCAAAAGTCGCTACCCACCGAGATTGCGGAGTTCCAATCGGCCTCCATCATCCACGGATTCGACGCGTTGGCCAGGAAACTAACCAACGCAACTGCGGCGATTAGTGCCCACGAGAAGAACGCAGTTTCGAGGGCTGCGAGCAGTAACTGCGGCCAACCCGCGGGCGGGCGCACCACAATGACCTTGCGCTCCACGGGCATTCGCGCCACCGTTGGAACAGCATCGGGTTGTTCAGCTAGCTCGCCCTCTGCCGCTTTCAAGGACTGCGCTGGCTCTTCTTCAGCCTGCCCGTCCACATCTTCTTCGATTTCGTCTTGCGAGGGAGCCTCTTCCAGCTCGTCTAGAAGATCTTGCTCGATAAGTGCGCGCTCCACGTCGGTGAGACGCTCGGTTGGAAGTTCATGTGGCGTGCGTGGATCTGCGGCGCGTCGGTTCTGGCGACTGCGAGCCTGCGCAATGGCGCGCCGTAGCTCCTCGGCGTCTCGCCGCGGGTTTGACACACCCGTCTCGAGGTCGCGACGGCGCTGCTCTAAAACCCGCTCGCGAACCTGATCAGCATGTGCCTTGCGAGCTAACTTGCGCTCGCTAGCTTCCCGTTCTTTCTTGCTCGGCCGGTGCACGCGCTCGCGCTCGCTTCGATCCCCTGTGTTTTCTCGCATCGTTTCTATCTTGGTTCAAACCGCCGGCTTTATCGCGGCGAATTGCCGGTGTGTCCACCAAACGCACCTCTGCTATCGCGTGGGAGCAACACAAAAGGGCGGTCCCGAGTAATTGAACTGTCCCCCGGAAGTTGGACTGATTTATTCAGTTTTTCTTCCGGGGGATTTGTATGCATCCGAGATCTACGTTGACTTATGAGCAGCGTGCGGCGCTGGTGGGTTTGTTTGAGCAGGGTTTTGGTTACAAGAGTGCGGCTAGGCAGGTTGGTGTTGCTAAAAAGCCGGCCAGGAATTTGTATGATCGCTGGCAGATTCGTGGCAGTGTTGTACTTGTGAGAAAACCAAACACTAGTGTTTATCCTTTTGAAGTCAAGCGTGATGCAGTGTTGCGTTTCCTTGCTGGTGAATCTCGTGGGAGTATTGCTAAAGATCTTGGACTATCCAGGCCAGATTTAGTGAGGAAATGGGCTCGGATTTATGAGCAGCAAGGTGAGGACGGGTTACGTCCTAAACCTAAAGACAGGCCTGCTAAGTCTGGGTCTAAACCGAGTAAGCCTTTGTCTGACACTGAGCAGTTACGCCGTCAGGTGGAGTATTTACAGGCGGAGAATGCTTACCTAAAAGCATTAAGGGACTTGATGCGCAAAGAGCAATAACTCGTACCCGAGTGGTTGCAAGTCTCAAGTCCCAGTATCGTCTTGCGGATTTACT